>DASUXB010000150.1:0-3044 GCA_036378195.1 Nitrososphaera sp. | reverse complement strand
GTGGGTCCTTGACACTTACATAAAGTCAGGGATGACTACTCCGCCTTCTTCTTTTCCGCCGGCGCCCGGAGGAGGGGCGGAACTGAAAATGTCCTCACTGGTCTCGACCCCCTCCATAGTGACGGAATATGTTGTACCCAGAATGCTTCGGGCTGTGGACTACCTTGCGTCCCGCGACACTGACGGCGACGACCTCTTGGAGCAAGGCTACAACGAGGACTGGATGGACACCGTCCTGCGTTCTGGCAAAATAGTGTACAGCCAGGCGTGCTGGATACTTGCCCTTGGCAACCTCTCGTCGCTCCTTGCAGAGCTTGGCAAGGCAGACGAAGCAAAGAGGATTGCGTCGATGGCGCAAAGGGCGATGGACGCAGTGGAAGGCAGGCTGTGGTCGGAAAAGGACGGCACGTACCTGGACCTGCAGAAGGACAGAGGCGGCAGGGCGCTGACGCAGGACATTGCGCTGTATCTGGTGGCAGTCACGGAAAGCACCGGCCATGACAAAAAAATAATGGCCCGGCGGCAGGAATTCAATGGCAGCAGTAGTAGGGCAAACCGCGCCCTCGACACCTTGAAGGCAAGAATCTGGAAGGACAAGTGGCCCCTTGTGACGGAAGCCGCCCTTGAAAGGACCGGCCCCTGGGTGCTCAACCCAAACCAGTACCACAACCACACCTTCTGGCCGTGGACTACGGGTATAGAGATGCTCGCAAGGAGCCGGCTCGGCAGGGCAGACGAATGTCACGCCCTGCTCTCGATGCTTGCCTCATGCGACAGCCAGTCAAACACCCGGGCGTTCTACGAATGGGTAAACCCAGTCACCGACACGGGCTCGGGGGCGCGCCCCTTCCGCACAGGCATCTCGGCGGTACGGATTGCAATCGCTGATATCCTAGGTCAGACAGGCAAGCGCAAGCCGGTCTAACTCATTAATAATTTAACGATGTACAGAGAGAGCATATATGAACGACAGCGTGAAAATCCTTGGAATCGCGGGCAGCCTCCGAAAGGGTTCGTACAACCGCGCCGCGCTCCGCGCTGCGCAAAAGCTCGTCCCCGATAACGCGCGGTTGGAGATTTTCGAGCTTGACGGCATACCACCCTTCAACCAGGATCTTGAGATGCAGCCACCGCAGGCGGTGTCGGAACTGAAAAGCAAGGTGCGCTCGGCTGACGCTATACTCTTTGTCACACCCGAGTACAACTACTCTGTCTCTGGCGTCCTAAAGAACGCCATCGACTGGGGGTCAAGGCCGTACGGAGACAGCGCGTGGGAAGGCAAGCCGGCGGCCATAATGGGCGCCTCCATGGGGATGATGGGAACGGTGCGTGCGCAGTACCACCTGAGGCAGATGTTCGTCTTTCTGAACATGTACGCCCTCAATAGGCCGGAGGTGATGATCCCGAGAGCTGCAGACAAATTTGACGCGCAGGGAAACCTGATTGACAACGACACGCGGGAGCGAATAAGGGAGCTCCTGTCGGCGCTTGTCGTCTGGGCGATACGCCTCAAACAGGTAAAGCTGGCGGCGGCATAAGAAGACAAAGAGTCCTGAAAAAACTCGTACTGCAAACTCGCAGCACCATCTTCCGTATTGCGTAATTACGTGCTCTGCGTCTCTCTATGCTGAATATATGAGCAGCAGCAACAAAGAAGCTGAAAGGGAAGAAATGAAAGAGGAAAACGACGAGCTGCAGGACGCCGAGCAGTTCGACCTTGATGAGGAAGAAGAGGAAGAAGGCGAGATGTGACAAGGTGTGTCCTGCAGCACAGAGGGCGCAAACCAGGAAAATAAATTGCCACGCATTTTTTGCATGCTAGGTCTGCAGATCCCTGACCCAGATGTGTTCCACCCTGTGGACGGGGATCAACTCCCGCCGCACGATAGAATTGGCCTTTTCGTCTTTGTAGAACGTGATTGTCACAAACTCTGACACAACCTGGACGTTGACGGTTTCGCAGACCTGCGGGTCTTTTGCCGCATCAAATTCTTCGATAATAGTTGTTGTCGTTGCATCATCGCCCTGATTATCGCGCGCTTTTAAATAAAGCACAACCACGTCCTCTACTTCTTGGCCGTGGAATTTTATTATCGTCTTTTTATTCTTGCTTGGCATATTCAGACTCGTCAGTCAAAGGGGCGTGCGCGGCTGCTACTTTTGCCATTTCTTGCTTGTTAGCCGGGTCGACCATCAATGATTCTCCTTTCTTTGTTCTGGTGTGGAGCGTCATTGAAGCAATCTTTGACGGCTCTCTGACCCTGTCTGAAGGCACGTCCGTGCCTTTTTTGCTGATTCCCTTTGCCCAGACCGCGACATCCGGCGTATCCAAAATGTCCATTATGCCGCTATCATCGTTATCCTTGCCCGCCATGCAAATAAGTTATCTCTGGCAAAATATTAAACACCTTCCTCTTTGATTGATCAGACTATTAAAAAGAGAAAGAAGATGCACTAGACCGCTCTCTTTTGATCCTGATGTAAAGCGCATTTTCCGTGATCTCTGTCTCGGGCTTGGCGTTCATAAAGTCAGACGACACGTGCTCAAAAAGCCGGCCCAGATACTGGGACCACTTGCCTCCCATGTCATGCTGGATTACAAAGACGCGCTCGATGTCGTTTATCTTGTGGTGATAGTTAAAGCCGCAAACCCTTATCCATCTCTCCAGGAGCTCAAAAATCGATTCTTCTGTGCGCTTGCTCGGCATTATCATCATCAGGTCGTCCGTCATGCCTCTTGAGACATCAGCCGCTATCGCGTCTATTTGCTCCTTGGTCAATGGCTCAAACAACTTTTTGACCAGTTTCCTGCGCACCGGCACCATTCCGGCTCTTGCGGCATTTGCGTGCCATTCCACGTGAGACTTTACGATCTGGTTGAGCAGTGTGTTGAGGTTTATCCTTTTTTGCTCGGCCTCCAGCCTGAGCTGGTCAAGCACTACTTTTTCGAACCTGAATGTGGCGGCTTCAGTTGGGTGAGTCAAGTTTCGTTGACTGATGAAGGAACTGTCCGGCCTTTTTATCATTTTGGAAAAATTAGTTAC
>DASUXB010000149.1:0-2074 GCA_036378195.1 Nitrososphaera sp. | reverse complement strand
CAAGCGTCTTTAGCCTGCCCAGCTGGTTGTAGACAACCGCAGTGGCATTGTTTAGCTGGTTCACTAACTGCTGGCGCTCTACCATCGGCCTACTCTGCGCTTTTTGCGGCGGGTTTTCAGGTTAAGGCACAGGGTTGAAGGATGTGCACAAAAAGCTGCCAAAACAGCTAAGCTACAACAAAAAGGGTGGTTTACCGCTTTGTCGCGGCCACTGAAAAGTCGGCAGGGTTGAGCGCCGCCCCGCAGACGGGACAGCGGTTGTTGGTGGCGCGCAGCGCGTCCTTTACCGATTTTAGCATTCGCATCGTGTAGATTACAGAGCCGCACTTGCCGCACACTACGTCAGCAGACATCATTCCGTTGTTCTTAAAGAAAAGAGAAATAAGAAAAGTTCCCTTGACGTTTTTTTACCATTGATATGAATAAACTAGACTTTTCGGCTGGATATGCTCAAATGGTGGCTTTTTGAAAAATGCCGGGTGATGTCTGCTGGTAGTGGTGCCGCTGCGGCGGCTGGCCTTGCTGTTGGAATAGAATTCCTGCTGGTTTTTGCGATTTTTCACGTACCAATAGTACCGATGTTTGAAACGCCGCTGCCCAATCAGGATGATTATACGCCGCTTTTGCAGATGAGGGTCGACGGACTGAAGCAAGCCTACAGGATTGGCGAAAACCTCGACTTTTCTGTTGTCCAGATAGCAGGAGGCTGTGCCTATCCTGAGAGCATCTCGATTGTAAACCTGAGAAGCGGCACGACAGTGTTGGAGTTTAACGGCACGTATGCAGGTGCGCTGCTGTTCTGCCCTATCGTGACAAACCCGTCAGAATTTACTATGACTTGGCATTCCAAGGACTTTGCAGAATCGCTGTCCCTAAACCAGACAGGTACCTATGCGGTGGTAGCCAGGAACATGCACCTCGTAATACAAAAGGAATTTACCGTGACCGATAGCTAGGCTTTCTCCAGCAGCAGGCCGTGGTGCTGGTCAAAGCCTGCCACCCTCACCTTTGCGCCAACGGGCAGGTCCTTCGGCTCCTTGACGCCTGGCAGGAATCCTGACGCGCGGATGCTTGCGTTGTCTATCTTGAACACCACCCACGCGTACGAGCCGGCGTCCTCAAAGCCCGCCGGCGCTACTGCCTGGATTGTGTAAGTCACTACGGTGCCGGCGCCTTCCAGCTCGACGTCCTCGAACTTGCCTGCCGAGCACTTTTCGCAGAACATGACCGTCTCTAGCATCGTGTGGCCGCACTTGGCGCATCTGTGTGCCAGTATCTTTTTCCTGTTCGCTACCTCGATGAACTTTTCGCGGACTCCGTGTGCGTCCATATGCCTCTCTACTTCCTGTCCACTTTTCTGAATAGGTGCACGGCCGCGCTTGCACCTGTGGCGCCAAAGTTGTGCGTCAGCGCAATCTCTGCGTCCTTCACGGTGCGCTCGCCTGCCCTGCCGGTGAACTGGTCAAACACCTCGACTACCTGCCCGACGCCGGTCGCGCCAATTGGGTGGCCCTTTGATTTCAGCCCGCCCGACGGGTTTACCGGGATCTCGCCTGTGAGCCTGGTTGCGCCGTCCCTCACTGCGTGGGCCGCCTTGCCCTTTGGGAAAAAGCCAAGGTCCTCGATGTCGATTATTTCAGCGATTGTAAAGCAGTCGTGCACCTCTGCAAAGTCAATGTCCTTCGGGGTGATGCCGGCCATCTTGTATGCCGCTTTTGCCGCGGCGACAGTGCTCGGGATTGTGGTAATGTCTTCTCTGCCCTGTACGGCAGCGGGAGAGGCGCCACGGCCAGAGCCAATTATCTCGACGTACGGCCTGCCTGATTTTTTCGCAAAGTCCTCGGAGCAGAGGATGGTTGCTGATGCGCCGTCAGAGAACGGGCAGCAGTCCAAAAGTTTCAATGGCGATGCGACCACCGGCGATTTCAACACATCGTCGACTGTGATCTTTTTCCTCACGTGCGCCTTTGGGTTCAGAACGCCGTTTTCGTGGTTCTTGACTGCCACGTGCGCAAGGTCCTCCTCCGTGGCCTTGTGGGTCGTCATGTAGGCCCTTGCCATAGAAGCAAAGAGC
>DASUXB010000148.1:0-5429 GCA_036378195.1 Nitrososphaera sp. | reverse complement strand
TGGAACATGGGTGTCACGTGCGAGGACGGCGTGCCTCCGCCCGTCGACTCGTACCTTGGCATCCTGCGCGAATTTTTCGGAATAGACATGAAGGATCTTTTCACGCGCGACCCAAAGAGCGAAAGCATGGCTATTCCTGATGGCGACGACAAGATGGGCTGCTGCTAACAAGGTTATTACCTTCTCTCTGCAAATTACCTCATGCGGCCACGTCCCGAGTTTGACCCAGACAGGATAGCCCTCCACATCGCTTGCATCGACTATGACAGGGCAAGCCTGCTCGTGTCCGACCTGCTTGAAAACATGGCTCGGATGGTCGGAGTCGAACCCCGCCTGGAGAAAGGACCGGCAGAGCAGGCCTTTGGCTGGACGTTTTATACGCTTTCTGTAGACAAGGCGGTAGCCACGCGGTTCTCTGGCCTGCCGGACTGCGACATTCTGCGGTCCAAGGGGGCGACCTTTGACCAAAAGTTTGCCTCCTGGCTAAACTCCCAGCTTGCTGCCAGGATGCGGGGCGTCCAGGTGCGCCTGCTTTCAGACCTAGAGTCGTCGCAGTTTGGATTCTTTTAATAACGAGCCCTGCCGTATTGCCTCATCGTGGACTTGCGGGTGAAAAAGGCAGTCATGGCCAAGATAGACGAGGCCATAGCAAGCGCCGGCGAAGTGTACGAGATCCAGAAAAGCCTTGGCATTGCAGCCGGGAGCGACTTTGCCTTTGGCATAGCGATTGGCCGCATCTACAACTCGTTTCATTACCAGACCCGGCGCATCCTCGGGCGCAACGCGACGGACGCCGAGTTTTCCGAGTTCCTCTCGCTTTTGTCCAGCCGCACGCCAGAGATCCGCCGCGCCTTTTCGAGGTAGCAAAGCGCTATAGCTGCGCCCGCCCATGCAAAACGCCCGTATGAGCTCCCCTCCGCAGCTTGCAGTAAAAACGAGCGTAGAAATCTTCTAAATCTTTTTAAGCTACCAGCTTCCCCTCACACAAAGCTTGGCTCTAGACGTGTCATCGGGGGAGGACATGGTGCTCTTGACGCCGGATGAGATAAACAGGTTCATACTGAATCTCAAGGTGCGCTACGGCGGTCAGGTACAGCAACCGCAAAAGAAAAAGCCTGTAAAAGCCGTGCGCATGTAGAAAAACAGCGTGTGTGCGTGTACAGTAAACAAAACCGGAAGATAGTGACCTGTTATAGTCATTCTTCGACGCGCATTCGCCTAGCTAGATTATATGGTTCCGGGCAACCCAAAGATTATAACCTCATGATGATAGAACTCGCAACGTTGGATATCAAACTTGTCAATGCCCACATGAACCTGCCTGTGCCGGCTCTGGTAGAGATGATACTTCAATCCAAGGAGGGAGTGCTCTCGTCGACGGGCGCGCTCTCTGTCAGGACAGGCAAGTTCACAGGCCGGTCGCCGGACGACAAGTTCATAGTCGACGACGACGTCACGCACGGCTCCGTCGACTGGGGCAAGGTCAACCGGCCAATATCTGAGGAGAAGTTTGACAGGATATACCGCAGGATGAAAAAGCACATCGAAGACAAGGAGCTGTTCGTGTTTGACGGCTACGTCGGGGCCGACCCCGAGAACCGCCTCCCAATCAGAATCATAAACAACCGCGCGTGGCACAACCTTTTTGCCAGGCAGATTTTCATCCGGCCCGACCACAATGAGCTGGATAAAAAAGGCTTTGAGCCCGAGTTCACCCTCATTTCCGCCGACGACTTTGCCGCAATCCCGACAAGCGAGGGCACCCGGACAGAGACTTTTATCATAATCAACTTCAAGCGCAAACTGGTCCTGATAGGCTCGACCTCGTACGCAGGCGAGATAAAAAAGGCCATGTTCTCGATAATGAACTTTCTGCTTCCAAGAAAGGGCGTCTTTCCGATGCACTGCTCTGCAAACGTGGGCAAGGGAGGCGACGTCGCCCTGTTCTTTGGGCTTTCCGGCACCGGCAAGACCACGCTTTCGGCAGACCCTGAGCGCAGGCTGGTGGGCGACGACGAGCATGGCTGGTCGGACAATGGCATCTTTAACTTCGAGGGAGGATGCTACGCCAAGTGCATCAACCTGAATAAGGAGCACGAGCCGCAGATCTGGAACGCGATAAAATTCGGCTCGCTGATGGAAAACGTCGTCATAGCAGACGGCATCCGGGAGCCGGACTTTGCTGACGGCAGCCTGACAGAGAACACGCGCGTAGTCTACCCGCTTGACTTTATTGACGGCGCGATAATCCCGAGCGTCGCCGGCCACCCGAAGGTCATAATATTCCTGACAGCGGACGCGTTTGGTGTCATGCCGCCGATTGCGAAACTGACAAAGGAAGGGGCGATGTACCACTTTATGTCCGGCTATACGAGCAAGCTTGCCGGGACAGAGCGCGGCATAACAGAGCCAAAGGAAACGTTTTCGCAGTGCTTTGGCGGGCCGTTCATGCCCCTGCACGCCCAGCAATACGCCAAACTGCTTGGAAAGAAAATGGACGAGCACGGTACACGCGTTTATTTGATAAACACGGGATGGACCGGTGGACCATACGGGATAGGCAAGCGCATGAACCTTTCGTACACACGCGCCATGGTAACTGCGGCGCTTTCGGGCGAGATTGAAAAGTCGCCGGCAAAGCACCACGAAATCTTTAACCTCGACATGCCCACGTCGTGTCCCGGCGTGCCTGCGGAAGTGCTTGACCCGCGCAACACCTGGCACGACAAGGACAGGTACGACGCCGCGGCAAAGAGGCTGGCGGCATTGTTTGCCAAGAACTTTGAGAAATTCGGCAGCGTGTCAAAAGAGATAACAAGCGCCGGCCCAAAGCCCTAGCGTGTCATCGTTTGGCAGGGATTAGGCCTAATATGGCAACAGCCTTTGCTCTTGTCGAATAGCCAGAAGCGTCGGAGGGCTCGTCTCTATAGCTGTAGATATGCTCCCGCCTAATGTCCGCTTTTAGAAACTACTTGAAATACTGCTCCGTATTCAAACAATACTGCCGTCTGGATTGCCCCTTCATCAACTAAATTAATCTCCTTACACAACCCCCTCATGGTCATTATTGAACAGGAATGAGGCGAATCAGGAAAAAGCTTCCGGAATACTCCAAACGAGGACCCCAGCAACGGGTGCATGGGAAAAAAACGTCAAGCAGCAACTTTTGCTCTTTTTGCACTATGTCAAAGCCCGGTCCAACGTCTACATCTTTGCCTTTGCGACGTTTATCTCGTTCCTGATAGGCTCAAACGGGAATTACGACGTGTTCGTCGCGCTGCGCGCGGCAGCCGCCTGCTACTTTCTGGCACTTGCCACGTACATCTACAACGACGCTACCGACTTTAAGGTTGACAGGATAAACAAAACCAAGAGGCCATCAGTCACTGGAAAGGCTTCGAGGAAGCAACTCGCCGGTTTGGTTTCGGTCTTGTTCGGTTCGTCGCTGGCCCTTGCAGCCTCTATAAACACTCAAACACTGCTCATAGCGTCGCTGTGCATCGCCCTTGGCGTGACATATTCGCACCCCCGGTTCAACCTGAAAGAAAAGTTCCCGCTGAAAACAGTGACCACCGCGGCAGGCGCGGCGCTTTCCTCGCTTCTGGGTGGGACTGCAGTTGCAAACATCTCGTTTCCCGTGGCCTATGCGGCGCTCTCGTTTTTCCTCTTTTTTTTCGTGCTGGGGCCTCTTGGCGACATTGGCGACCTCAAGGGCGACAGGGTCTCCGGGCGGAGGACCTTTCCAATCGTGCTGGGTACGAGGACGACGCTGATTATCATGTTTTCCGTGCCTGTCATCCTGTTTCTGCTGCTAATAGTCGCGCATCAATCCTACCAGATAGTGGCCTTTCAGAACGGCTCCTTTGGGGTGTACATGATAGCTGGCACGTGCCTTGCCGCTACGGCTCTTATTGTCAAGACAAGCAGAAAGATGGAAGATGCCGGGTGGATAAGAGGTCGAGCAAGGCCAGCCATGCGGCTGCTTCATGCTGCACTGCAGATCTCGACCCTGATTGCGTTCCTGTAAAAAACCAGTTAATCAATAACCAGCCAGTGGATTGCCACGTCTGTTCCTTGCAAACGCGCGCTGGTCGTCATTACGCGCTATCGTAGAGGTGTCTTCCGAGGCGCCGTCCCACGCTTTCTGGTAAAATTCACGCAGCCCTGCACAAACCTTCCTGTCGTTTATGAACATGGCCCCTGTGAACTTGTCCGGGTTGTTCTTGCCCATCAGTTCCAAACCGGCGTACCTGCCGTCTATTATGGACATGCTGAACGGGACGTCTGCTATCCGCCTCTCGATGTTCTTTGGATACCATGGATTCCTTACCACGTTCAGGCGTTCAGAGGAATGCTCGTCAGTCAAATTCAGGTATTTTCTCTCCATTTCAGCAAAGCTGTCGACCATCTTTCTGTCGGCCAGTATCCTTACGCTCACGCCCGATTTCGTCTTGTTGAGAATGCTGTTTATCAGCACCTCGTTGAGGAACCTGGTGGCAAAGACTATCTCTTTCTCTGCAAATTCTATGGTCTGGGCCAGCTTGGATGCAGCCTCCTCGTAGGTCCAGACGAGCTCGATTTTTGGTGACGATTCTTCAATGTCAAGTCCGGCTATATTTCTGGTAAACTGCGAGATGTCGTCTTCGGAAAATTCTCTCGCCTTCTTCAGGGCATCTATCATCTTGAATTGTTTTGCGAACCTGACTCTTTCCACAAGCCCTGACACGTACTTTTTGTGTACGATGTCTCCAAGCGTGGTGTAGACATAAGTATCGCCGTATTTCTCCACGAGCCCCGCGTCCTTTAGCTGGTTGAGCCTCGTATAGTACTGCTTTTTTGAAAGCCCCAGATCCGACGCCGTGCGCAGTTCGGATTTCAGGCCGTCCTTGACTAGCAGGAAAAGGGCCAGCGTGTCCCTTCTTGACAGAACCGCAAACAAATTTGCGGCATTTTTCACCGATTCAGGCCCCGATAGTGCGTCCGTTGCCATTATTCGATATGTTTACAAGCTAATTTATAACCATTTCTGTACGTGGATCAAGCACCTGCTACTCCGCATGTATTTTCTTTCATATGGAAATATGCATGTGCGTACAAGTCGTTGTCAAAAAAAAGTAATCAGGTGCATTATTACCAGCAAATGCGCGCAGAGCAAGAATCTTTTTTGTAAATAGAAGAAGAATGGTAGCCCGGAGCAGATTCGAACTGCTGTCTCCAGGTTTCTTTTCTCTAAGAGATCCAGAGCCTGAAATCCCTAGCCCTACCGGAGATTGGCCACTAGACGACCGGGCTGACCAACAAAGCGGCTACGCGTCCTCTATTTGACTCTAACGCTTTGTGTTGACTTCGCGTATTACCTGCCCGTACTCCAGAGCCGCTCTTTTGCGCATGTAGGGTATGAGCCGGTAATGGATTGAATAGATGTTCTT
>DASUXB010000147.1:0-15294 GCA_036378195.1 Nitrososphaera sp. | reverse complement strand
CACGGCAGCAAGCTAGGCATTTACAGGATTCCAGTCGAGATTACCGACAAGGCCGACATCGCAAGCATTCAGAATGACTTGCGCCCTGCCGGTTTTACCATGCAGACCCACGCAGACAGGATATACGTCACCTACAAGTGGACAGAAAAGGGTGTCGACCCAATGACCGGGGAAGACCTTTCGGCGGACCTTAATATCACAGTTGAGATTGTCACGGGCGAAGTCGTCGACCTCATTTACCAGATAAGACAGATTGAATACTTTGGCGATCCCTACTGGATAAAGAATTACCGCGCAACGGCGGACAAGAACGCCAAGATGATTATCGACACTATAATCCGCAACACCAAGATTGGCGACAAGATGATAGCCCAGTACCAGAAAGCGGAAAAGCTATCGCTGGAGCAGGCGATAAAAAAGCTCGAAGAGCTCACACCGCTTGCCAAGAACCCCAAGGCGAGGAGCGCGATTGCGCCTCCACCAACGGCGCGAGCGTCGGCCGCACCAAAGCCGGCAGCAACTCCCGCAATGGCCGCGCCGCAGGCGCCGGCAGCAGGAGGAAGTGGCGACACTACCATCTCGCTTTCAGGCACCGGCACCGGACATTCAAAGGTGGAAGGGCCCATTGATGTAAAGTTCAAGGAAAAGAGGCAGCAGGCCGGCAAGTACCAGGGGATCGCAGTCTGGGGCCCGCTCGACGCTCCCGGACAACTTGGAATATGGGGTACAAACGTCTGCGTCGACTTTGACATCTGCGTGGCCGACGGCGCGTGCATTGAAGCCTGTCCCGTCAACGTCTATGACTGGCTAGAGACACCCGGACATCCTGCATCAGAGAAAAAGGCGTTCATGGCAAGAGAAAAGGACTGCATATTCTGCATCGCGTGCGAGAACGTCTGCCCGCCGCAAGCTATAAAGATCTTCCAGAAAGGCGGATAATAATAGAAGCTCTGCCGAGTAGCTATAAATACTAAATACTGCATAGAGGTATAGTCTCAAAAATGGTGATGTATGGTCCAGGTACGTTTCTGTACGTCATCTTTCTCATCATTACCTGGGTCACAATGTTTTACACTCTGAACTTTTACTACCTTGCAATCCAATCGCGCCACAACGAGGTCCATGAAAGGCGCAAGCGCCAGGTGCCCGAACTTCCTCTTGCCCTGCTCCCGACAGTCACCGTGCAGCTGCCGCTGTACAACGAAAAGTACGTCGCAAGGCGCCTGATAGACGCCGTGTGCAGGATGGACTATCCCAAGAACAAGATGCAGGTGCAGGTGCTCGACGACTCGGACGATGACACAGTCGACCTGATACGCTCCATCGTCGACGAATACCGCTTCAAGGGCTTTGACATCGTCCATGTACGCCGGGCGGACAGGTCAGGCTACAAGGCCGGCGCGCTCAAAGCCGGCATGAAGAGCGCCAAGGGCGAGTTCATCGCTATATTTGATGCCGATTTCATCCCGCCCTCGTCGTTTCTGAAGCACCTTTTGCGCTACTTTTCAGACCCCAAGATGGGCTTTGTGCAGTGCAAGTGGGGCCACGTGAACGAGGACTATTCTTCCATGACGCAGGCGCAGGCCGTGTCGCTTGACCTGCACTTTCTAGTCGAGCAAAAGGCCAAGAGCCTCAGCAGAATCTTTCTGAACTTTAACGGCACCGCCGGCATCTGGAGGACGTCGTGCATCAGCGATGCTGGTGGCTGGCAGACTAGTACGCTCGTGGAGGACATGGACCTGAGCTACAGGGCGCAGATGAAGGGCTGGAAGTGCATGTTCCTTGACGACTATGTCGTCGATGCTGAATTGCCGGTGCAGATGAACGCGGCCAAGAGGCAGCAGTTCCGTTGGGCCAAGGGCTCGATACAGGTCGCGCTAAAGCTGCTTACAGACGTGGTGGCACACAGAAAGGTGCCCATAGAGTCCAAGGTCCAGTCGTTCATACACATGACTCGGCACATTGCGCACCCGCTCTTTCTTGCGCAGTTTCTGATATTTCCGATGCTCCTTGCGATGAACTACAAGCTCTATGAGAGCAACCTGGCTCCCCTGTTCGTGCTTGCCATGTACGCGGCACTTGGTCCCGGCGGCTATCTAGTGGTGATAAACAAGGTGTGGAAGAAAGGCTGGAAGCACAAGGGGCTGCAGTTCATGTTCCTGCACTTTTTCGGCGCCGGCATCTCTGTCAACAACTCTGTCGCAGTGTTTGACGCGCTGTTTGGCCGCAAGAGCGAGTTTCTGAGGACACCAAAGTTCGGCATCGTGAAAAAGGGCGAAGACTGGCGCAACAAAGAGTACGCGCTGCCGTTCACGAAAACCACTCTGCTAGAGATATTCTTTGCGCTCTATGGATGCATATCGATATTCGTGGCGATATTCTCGCATAACGCACTGTTTACTCCGCTCATCGCATTGCCTACAATCGGGTTCATCTACGTGGCGTACCTCAGTATCGCACACTCGCAGCTTGGCAAGAAAAAGAAAAAGACCAAAAAATCAGCAGGACAGGAAGATGCCGTTGTCGTCGTTGCTGTCCCCATGCAAAAGAGCGTGGGCCAGCGTCTGCTTCTGCCCGGCGTCCTTGCGTTCCTTGTCCTTGGGGCCGGCGTTGCGTACTATGGCTACCATACGTCCATTTACCCGCTGCAGGAGGCTTCTGGTTTGCTCGCAAGGGCCCAGTCCGCGCAGACTCCGCAGCAGCTGGCCGATTACACGAGGCTTGCGCAGAGGTTCATCCCGGATACCGGCAACCCCGTGTGGTTCTTTTCCACCTACCGGACTGATTTTGCAAGAATCAACGCGCAGCTGGACGGCATGGTCGCCCGCTCTGAGGCACTGTCGACCCTGTCGCCGCACGACGAAGGCTACAACGCTGCGCTTATTGACATGCACGCTGGCGCGCTAGAGATACAGGCAAACCTGCACGAGGCTATACCGTACATCTATGTCAGTCCGCAAAACATTGTCCTTGGCGCGGCGTGGGTAGGAGTCATACTGTCCGTGTTTGCCGCAGTAAAGCACGCAAGGACGAGGCACCAGAGGGCCGAGACAGCGTCGGCAATGCAGACATGATGATGATAATTTGATCAGAGGCACCACAAAAATTTTCACAAGATAATACTATCTCTGGCGGAGGGTCTGCTGATTTTTTTGATGATTGATGATTTGCATTTCTACCAAGCCAAGCAAAAAATCAGTCGTATACTTCTACTAGCACTAAAGAAATCGTCCTCAAGTCGAATCTTTTTTAAAAAATACTGCCTACAGTAAAATGGATGGCAGCAAGTTGCCGGAGTCCCGCGACGTGAGAAGCTCCGCACGTCAGAAGAAAGATGTAGTCGGCTCGACCATAGTCTCCAAGACCCTCCTCAGCGATATCGAGAACTTTTGGTTCTCGGTGGAGGCTGACGCCATAGTTAGACCGTTTGATTTCGTGTCGGTCAAGAATGCGAAAGCTGACAGGGTAATAGGCATAGTGGACAACCTACAGGTGGTGCCGTTGGACGAGGCTGACGCATACTCTAATGGTATGATGGTGGCCAAGGCGGCAATCTTGGCAAATACCCCTTCCTCCGCCATACCAGTGATGCCCGGCCGAAAGGTCAGTCTTGCAGATGAAAATGAGGTTCTCTATGCCCTCGGCATCCCCGAAATGCTAAACCCTGTGCCCGCCGGAGTCATCCAACTGACAAACGGCCTGCAGATCCCATTTTCTCTTGACGTGTCTTACCTGGCAGGTCCGGACACTGCACACATTAATGCCGCCGGCATATCTGGAAATCGCAAGACCAGCTATCTGCTCTTTCTGCTCCAGTCGGCATCCCAAAAGCTCTCAAGAGAAGGCGTAGCCATCATTATCTTTAACACAAAAGAGCAAGAGCTTCTTCAGATAGACTCCAAGGATGATGAAAAGTTCAGCAAGGAAGATGCGAAATTGTTCAAGCTGTTGGGTCTGGATACAGAGCCGTTTTCAAACGTCATCTACTATTTGCCAAGGGGAAGCGACGGCAATCCCAACTCGGTCCTGGTGCCCAAAAACAGCAAGCCGTATTCATACGAGCTTGGCGATATACATGACCGGCTTGAGCTCTTGTTTTCGCAAACGGCAGATCCACGCTACGACGAAATCCTGTCTATTGTCAATCATATTGACGAGTCGTGGCCAGTCAAGAACGGCCTTGACAAGATAACAACATGGAGCGACCTGGCAGCCTTTACCCAATACCCGGAAGAGGTAGTTTCGTACAGATCCGCCCTTGCGCATTTCCTTGGCTATTTGCACAAGTTCAGAAAGTCGCCGCTCTTTGTAGACAGGCGCAAGACTAGCGTGTATCTGGGCAGTGAAGTCAAGAAGATCAAGGCGGGGCAAGTGTACGTCATTGACATCGCCCGGCTCCCGACGCTTGAGGAACAGTCGCTGGTTGTCGGTGACGTAATGCGCGCTGTAGACCAGATGTATGCGGCAAAGCGCCTGACAAGTGCAGAATCCGGCAAGTACATGATAATATTCGTCGATGAGATCAATAGGTTTCTGCCCAGCTCTGTCCCCGGAGTCAAGAGGATGTCCGCCACCGCGGAACAGATAATGAGGACGGTCATCGCTGGCAAGGCGAGAAATACCTTGCTTTTTTCTGCCCAGCAGTTCAAGAGCACAGTCGACGGAGCCCTGCACGAAAACACCGGCACCCACACATTTTCCAAGCTCGGCGCTACAGAACTTGCGACACCCTCTTACGCCATGTTAAGCGAGCACACAAAGGGCAACATAGTCAGGCTCAACAAGGGTGAAGTCATCATGACGCATCCTGCCTTCAGACACCCCATCAAGGTAACATTCCCTCGGGTGTCGTTCAAAAGACCGTAAAAGCATAAATCAATCAATTACACACAGATTGCCAAGTTGCAATCGCGGCGATGATCGTGCAAATACTCGCTGTGAGTGATATAACAAGCCGAGCAAAATCAAGATTCTAAATTATGCAAGAATTAGAAAGGTTTGGTCAGATACCCTAGTACTTTCATCATATGTTGCAGTAATAGTAATCATCATCCCATCTCAAGTGCGGGCGACGCGCAATATTAACCGTTATTCGTCACTTGTTCAATTTAGTTCACCCACAATGCAGCAAATAGTCGCTTTCTGGTTTAAATAACAATTTTGAACCTCTATCTCATGACCGCAGAGGAAAGACTGGAGAAAAGGATCCTTTCTGCGGGGTCGGCCGGTGCCAAAAAGGCCGATCTTCGCAAGGAATTTGGCGAGATCGACGTTGCACTGGAGAGCCTCGTAAGCAAGGGGCAGGTTTTCGTGGACAAGCGCGCAAGCGCCTACTATTGCTTCCACAAGGACCACTACATCCAGAGCCTTCTCAATAGCGACCCGAGGTTCAGGCTGACGTACGACCTGATAAAGTCGCTCGAAGAGACCGTGAGCGCGTCGAACCGCGAGGTTTCCCGTGCAGTCGAGGCGCTTGCAAACAATATCTCAAACCTGGCAAGGCTTGTTACGGAACGGGCAGAGACCAGGGGCGTGCCGGCGTCAGCCGCGCCCGCAAGGAGCATGAGCGTCAGCGACTTTAAAAAAGAGTTTGACGGCGCGCTTGCCAACTCGTCCTCCTCTATCGGATGGGTAGAGCTGGCAAAGGTTCGAAGCGACGTGTGCGCAAGATGCGGCATAACCGGTGACGATTTCTACCATCTGGTGGGCGAACTGACGGGCCAGTACCAGGACAAGTACGAGCTTTCAACCGGTGGTGGCGAAGGCGTGATGGTCCGGGGCCTCTTGCACGGCTTTGTGAGGTGCATCTAGCAGAATGTATCCATACAGGCTGGACAGAAACCCTTACCCAAGCAGCCCGACTCCGACCTTGATTGACGCCAAGATCCTTGGAGGCAAGCGCCATAAGGAGGCCAAGGCGGCTGTCCTTGCGTGCTTTTCTGACCTGCACGGCAAAGTCGCACAAGGCAAGGCCACCGACAAGGACTTTCGCTTGCTCACGATAATCCAAGATGTCGGGTCCGGCAAGACACACCTTGCGCTCCACATAAAGGGGCTCAAGGAAGTCGAGGACAAGACGGTGATATCGTACGTCGACCTGACGCAGATATCGCCACGCAACATGCACAGCCTGTATTCTGCAATGCTCGGAGGCTTCACCGACGAGTACATATCCCAGATGCGCAGGGCAGTGGTAAAGCACCTGCTGGCAAAAGCAGAGCAGTCGTCTACTGCGCGCAAGATATTCAACTATGGCTTTATGGATTCTATCACCGGAAAACGCCTGTTCGACAAGGCGGAACTCTTGCTGAACAACGAGCTTGTACCCAACTACTCTGCGCTTTCAGAAACTCTGAGAAAAGAGTTTTCGCCCGTCGAAGTGGCGATACTAAAGCTGGTGGTGGAGGGCAAGTTCCGGGCGGACGCGGCAAACGTCTCGACGCTTGAAGACATCATCGCAAGCCTGGCAGCCCTTGCGTCTTTGAACCTGCGCTTTCTTGGGCGCGTGACGGTGTTTCAGCTGGACGAGTTTGACGCCGACAGGGAGACGACCGAGTTTGTAAAAGCAGTGATAAACGCGCACGTGCCGGCGGCAGCGCTGATGTTGATATTCACGCCGTCCTCGTACGACGACATCCGCAAGGCAAACGCGTCCGTGTTTGACAGGCTGGAAAAGGCCAACTACAAGGTCGACCTTGCAGGCTCGAACACGTACGAGGAGATACTTGACATCATCATGGAGTACATACGCTTCCACGACGCAAGCAAGTGCTTTACCGAAGAAGAGGAGCGCGACCTTGCCGCAAAGGTTAAAGTAATCTATGACGAGTTTGCCGACTTTCGCAATGTGCGCTCTATGCTGAACATCATGTACCACGCCACGGAAAACGCCGGCAAGCGCGAGGCGTCAATAATCGACGAGCAGGCCATCGACGAGACCATCAAAAACGTCTATCCAGGCTTGCGCATACGCGGAAGCGTCATGGATGTGCCTATATCTGATTTCATAAAGATCCGCAGGAGCACGAGCGACGTTTCCGTGCTCGAATCGGGAGTAAAGGACGCGGTGCGCAACCTCGTCAACTATGCGCACGAAGTGGGCGCGGTAGCCAAGCCGCAAAAGAGCAACGGGAGCGGAGTAGACGTCATGTTCTCTGACCCGTACGGAACAAAGGTGGCGATAACAGTCGTGATAAACCGCGACCACGCCAAGAGCTTTGAGCAGATATCAAACACGCTGAAAACCACGGGCTTTGTGGACAAGTTGGTCATACTGACAAACGCCAACACGACTGCCGGCACGAACGGGAGTGCAGTCGTGACGATGGACCGCTGCAAGATGATAGACCTCATCTACTTTAGCAACAAGTACAAGAACAACGAGATGATGGAAGACGACTCGCAGCGCGCCATAATGCTGGCCAAGTCCATACGCATCTGCTAAAACCCCTTCTCTGTTTTTCTTCAGGCGCCGACGCGGCGCTAAACCCCAATTTTCCATCAATCTTTGATTATTGTTCAATAAAGAAAAGAGGAAAAAGGCGCAAGGCGTGATGACTTTAAGTCATCACGCCCGCCCTGACCCTGGGAGTGCTGTTCTAGTACTCGCCTTCAAAATCCTCGCTTGCAGTCAGGTCACTGCACTTGTAGAAGGCGTTCTCAAACTCGTAGTACACTGAGCCCTGGTAGTATTCGTCGCACTGGTACTCGTTGCCGTCGTCGTCAAAGTAAAAGTGGCCCTCGTCGTCATATTCGTGACCCTTGAAGGGGTGGTCAAAGAATATCATCACATTGCCAGTACGGTGCTCGTAGTCAAAGTGCACGAAAAAGTCCGCGCCTGCAAAGTCCTTGAAGTAAAAGTGGTGTATGATTATCTTTATGTTTTCGTAGTAGGTAAAGTCGTGCTTGTACTTGAAGTACTTTTTGTGCTGGCTGCTGTAGTGCTCTTCTCTGTGGCTACCGTTGTTGTTATCGTCACTGCCTTGGTTTTCATTGTCATGCTGCTTGTGCTTGTACTTGTAAAACTTGGGGCCTTGGACATCCTTGCTGTCGTCATGTAGCTTTCTCTCCTGCTTGTTGTGATCGCTTCCGCCTTGTTCGTTATTGCCACCGTTGTTGTTGCTGCCATTGTTGTTGAAGCCCTGTGGTTTATTGTTGTCATTGCTTCCGCTGCCACTGTTCCCGCTGTTGTTCTCCTGTGGCGAGGTCGTGGTTGTGCTGCTGTTATCTTTATTCTCGGGAGTCGTCGCGGTATTGTTCTCTAGCGGGGCAGTAGTTATCGTGCTGTTTTCTTTAGGAGCGTTTGCTGTAGTGTTGTTCTCTCCGGGATTAGTCGCGGTGGGGCCGTTTTCTGATGGGTTGTTATTTGTCATGTTGCTGTCGTTGGGAGTTGTCGTAGCAGTGTTGCTATTGTCGTCATTGTTCTCTGGAGCAGTGTTGTTGTTTGCTTCAGTGGCCGCAGTTGTGTTATTGTTGTCGTTATTTTCCGATGGAGTCGTCACTGTATTGTTGTTGTCGCCGGTGTCATTGCTTGCAGGCCCGGAAAGGTCTGGAGCCGTAGCAGCGGCCGTCTGATTTTCATTGTTTGTAGCACCCAAGTCGGAGGTTGGAGCTTGGTCATCAGTAGTAGTAGGAGTCGAGCTTGTATCGTTATTGTTGCTGCTGGCTGCAGGAAGGTTGTCATTGTTGTTATTGTCGTCGCTGCTGCCGCCTTGTTCGCCTCCGGTATCTGCAGGAGACGAAGTGGTTGCCGTCCCGTTCCCGGGATCGGCCGCAAAAGTGGAAACTGGCATGAACGCGTACGCTGCAAGCGCGATACCGACTATTAATATCGAGAGCGTCAGCGTCATGCTGCTCTTCTTCTTTGTCTTACTTGACATTGACGTGAGAACAGATCCTTTACTTTAAAGCCTTGAGCAAAATCCCTACATAAGTTATCTATAAAATGCAATTCTATTATAAAATATATAAAATCACTGAATATTATATATCATTGTTGTTAGATCATAAAATCATAGCATTATCTGGTAATGTACTACCTAACGATCCAGCGTCTCTATCATGCCCAGCACCCACCTCAAAGTGTTTATTCTTATCCGGTCGTTCCTATCTGCCGTACGGGAGAATGTGCGACCCATCTCTTCAAAATCGCGCAACCGGTTATCTTCGATACCTTTCCTTATGTCGTTAATCTCTTTTTGCAATATCTCTTTCAACCGTTCCATGTCTTCGCTTGGCAAGTTTTAGTCATCACCAACATCAAATATGATGGTCTGTTAACACGTTAAACAATTTTCTTTTTTACTTCAAAACGACACAGTCTACGTCGCATGACGTAAGGATGGGTGGATCTAGACGCTCGTAACCAAGACAAAGCTCTTATCCTGTGCCTGCAAAATTAGTATGCCGTGCCCAAGCGCAACTTTACCACGCTTGAAGAATTCAAGGCCAACCTGCACAAGGAGGGGGCCACGCTAGTCGAGTTCTCTGGCGGCAAGGTGCCTTGCATACTGGTAAGTCCCAAGAAATACGAGGAGACGCTTGGCAAGATCTACGGCAAGCGCGTTTCTGCCGATACCCTGCTTGACATATTTTACGACGGGCGCGATGTGTTTGTCGACGTCGACATAAAGTTCCGTGACACGGACTTTGAAGAGAACTTTCTCCTTTATGCAAACGACATGCTGGAATGGTTCGAGGCGCTTGCGGAAAGCGGCATGATTGCAATGGGCCCAAGCGAGACAACGTACACAAACTCGCAGAACGTTTTCATGATCCAGCTGCCAAAAAAAGACGCGGCGGAAAAGGCGCTTGAAATCATAAAGACAAACGCCAAGAACCGCGTCGCGCGGGGTATGAAGGATGGCTGAAGAGGAAGAAAAGAAAAACAAAAAGAAGAAAGAAGAAGAGTTCTCCGAAGAAGACGACGACCACTTCAAGCTGTTCGGCAAGCGCGCGTGGGAGGTAGAGTACGGGGAAAAGTGCCCGACGTGCGGCAAGCGCATCGACGAGTACGGATTCTGCGCGTGCGGAAGCGCAGGATGACATCAGACGCTTTTCTTCTTTCTACCGACGATTATCGTGATGGGAAACGCAAAACGAACCTTGCCTTCTTTCAGGTAGCTTCCCACACCGAGGCTTCCGGTTTTCAGGTCGTCTGCAAACAACCGCCTCACCTCTTCTGCGTCTTTCGGCTTTGTTAGCGTCGCGTTCAATATCTTTTCAAGATCCACGTCGAGCTTGTAAAAGCCTGTCTCTAGCTCTGTGAAGCCTGCCTTCTCCACCATGCCCTGCAACTCTGCAAGCGGCATCGCCCTTGCGTGCGAAGAATCGCGCAGTTTTTCCATGCGGTTGTAGGCGTCGGCCTTGCCTTCCGGCGGTGTGACGTCTATGACGACCACCCTTCCTCCCGGGGCGCACACGCGCTTCATTTCGTACAGCACAGAACGCGGGTCAAGGAAATGGTGAAAGCTGTACCTCGTGACCACGAGCGAAAATGTAGAGTCTTTGTACGGCAGCGGGTTTGCATCGCCCACCTTCCACGTGACGTTGCTCAATCCCTTTTCTGTCTGAAGGAGCTTTGCCTGCTCTATCATAGCCGGGGTGATGTCGATGCCAGTCACGTGTCTCGCTACCCTTGCAAGGGCGCACGCCACTATGCCGGGGCCGCAGGCGACGTCAAGGACATTATCATCTGAGTTGATCTTTGTCAGAGAATACATCAGCTCAAACTCGTCTTCATTGGAATGCTCTTTCATCTTGGCAAAAGAGGCCGCCTGCTTTGTGAACTGTGACACTATGGACTCGTTGTGCGCGTGCTGTTGTTCGTCTCGCAATCTGTAAGCATTGGCAAGACGCGCTTTTAAGTCGATTGCGGCTTGCGATGAAAACACGATGGTGCGACGGCCGGGATTTGAACCCGGGTTACCAGATTGGCAATCTGATGTCCTAGACCAAACTGGACGACCGTCGCACGCTATAACTGTCGTTTAGTCTAGGTAATTTAAACATGTCCTTGCTTTTCTTCAGACAAGCAGCACGAGCGTGGAATACCCGCGGCTTTCAGTCACGTAATCGTCCTGAATTTCTTCCGCAACCACGGTGAGCGACAGCACGTCGCCCCGCTGGCAGTTCTTTGCGTCGATTATGATATAGTCGTCCAGTATGTCTGCGCCCTTTCTGCTTTCCTGGCTCAGCGCAAAGCCCATCTGCGCGCTGGCATTTAGAAGCAAGAGCTCGTCCTTCTGGTAGTTTCCAATCCTGACGAGCCTGCCGGGCCTCGGCATCGCCTTGACGTTTATCCTCACGTCACCTATGGGATGCGTCGTGTACCTGCTCTTTCCAAGCACGAGCGCCTCAAAGCCAAAGGGGTAGCCGGCGGTGTTTTCGGCCATCTTGTTGACGCCGTCGTTCATGATGATGTCTATTTTCTTTATCGTAGTCCCAAAGCGGTTTATCCAGTCGTTCGTGGTCTTGACAATGTTCTCGATGACGCCCTTGCGCCGCGCTGTTTCCTGCTCGCCAAGCTGGTAGCGGTCCACCCAATCCTTATAGTCCTTGCTGATGTCGATTATGAACTCGGTGCAGGTGTTCTGGTAGTCTTCGATGCTAGTTGCGCGCTCGGACCCCGCGTCGGCTGCAAACATGTGTATGTATGTTTGGCGGCAGGCTGGAATAAAAACGTCTACTCTATTCTGACAGGAGCCTCGCCATCTTTTTGGCTTGGTACGTGATAATCATGTCCGCGCCGGCCCTCTTTATTCCAGTCAGAAATTCCGTCATTACCGCGTCCTCGTCTATCCAACCTTCCATCGCAGCAGCTTTCATGAGCGCGTACTCGCCTGACACGCTGTACGCGCATATGGGCAGGCTGGTAGCCTTGCTTGCCTGGTAGATGAGGTCAAGGTTCGGTATGGCCGGTTTTATTATAATCGCATCGACGCCCTCTGAAATGTCCTGCTCTATCTCCCGCATTGACTCGCGGGGGTTTGAAAAGGGCATCTGGTACGTCTTGCGGTCGCCAAACTCTGGGGCCGAGTGCGCCGCGTCCCGGAACGGCGCAAACAGTGGGGATGCCTGCTTTGACGAATAGCTCATTATCGCCGTGTCTGAAAAACCTGCGTCGTCAAGCGCGGTGCGTATAGCGCGCACCTGACCGTCCATCATGGCAGACGGCGCGACGATGTCCGCGCCGGCCCTCGCCTGGCTCACCGCGACTTTGCCGAGCGTGCTTGCACTTGAATCGTTGTCAATCTTGCCGTCTATTACGATGCCGCAGTGGCCGTGCGACGTGTACTGGCAGAGGCAGACGTCCGTTATCACTGCAATCTTGTCGCCAAAGTTCTTGCGCACCTGCTCGACTGCTTTTTGAACAATCCCTTTGTCTGCAAACGCCTGCGAGCCCTTGTCGTCCTTTTCTGCCGGCAGACCAAAGAGGATTACCGCTTTGACGCCGAGGTCCGACAGCTCTTCCACTTCAGTTGCAAGCCCTGAAAGCGGGAAACGCTTGATGTCCGGCATCGAGCCGATGTCCTGCGGCTTTTTCAGGCCCTCCTCGATGAAAACCGGTGCTATAAGGTCCTTGACCGAAAGGTGGGTCTCTTGGAAGAGGTCGCGGATTGCTGGCGTCTTTCTGAGGCGCCTGAGCCTGACGTCTGGAAAACCGTTATTATTGCTGCTTTTTCTCGTCTTCATACTTGAACATCTTGGCTACCATCTTCATCAGCTCTTCGCTGTCCCTGCCGCCTCCCTCTATCTCCTTGCGCAAATAATTCATCGGCGTAGAAAGTATGCCTTCAACTATGGCGTACGACAATTGCTCGATGACCTTGGCGTCGCCGTCCGCGCCATCCTTTTTGCCGAGCATCGAAAGCGCCTTTTTCAGCTCACGCTCGCGTATCGCGTCGACGCTTTTGAACACCGACACCACCACAGGCTCTGCCTTCATGCGCTTCATCATGCCGTCGACCGATTTTATCTCACCTTCAATCATCTTTTCGGCGGCCTGTGCCTCCTTCATGCGGGAGCGCATGTTCTTTTCAACGAGCTCGGCTATCTGGTCCATGTTTATCAGTTTCACGCCATGGATAGTCGCCACCTTTTCATCGACCGTCCTTGGGTTTGACAGGTCAAATATCATCACGGCGTCCTTGCGACCCTTTGCCGCTTCTTGCATCCTCTCGTACGTAATGAGAAAGTAGGGGGCAGTCGACGCCACGAATATCAGGTCGAGTTGCGCAAACATGTCAAGCGCCGCGTCAAACGGGACCGGCCTTCCTGCCACCGTTTCTGCAAACGACCTTGCCCGCTCGTACGTCCTGCTTGTCACCATAAAATCGACTCCGCTGTTCTTCAATACTTTTGCAACCAGGCTTGCCGCCTCGCCAGAGCCGATAAGCATCACCCTCTTGGACTTCATGTCGTCAAAGTACTCGTCGGCAAGATTCACGGCGACCGACGCAATCGATACGTTGCCCTTGTTGATGCCTGTCGCTGTCCTGACCCTGCTTCCAACCTTGAGTGCCCTGTCAAATATCGCCGCCAGGTTTGCGCTTGCATAGCGGTTTGTACGCGAAAATTCCAATGCGCGCCTGACCTGCCCTAGTATCTGGTCCTCGCCCACCACTAGCGAGTCGAGGCCGGACGCCAGCTTTAGCAGGTGCATCACCGCCTCCTTGCCCGTGCTGACCTCGACGCTAGCAAGGTCGTGCTTTTCAAGGCCGGCGGCCTTGGCCCACTGTTCAAGGACCCTTGCCTCGTCCGCGTTCTTTGCTGCCGCAAACACCTCGACGCGGTTGCAGGTCTGAAGTATCACGCACTCGTCTACTCCTGCCCCGTCAACGAATGCCCTGTGCGCGGCCTCGACGTCTTTGAACGTGAATTTTTCCAAAAGATGTATCGGCGCGTTCTTGTAGGTTACTCTAGCGTTGATAACCTGAATGGGCAGGGCGAAGGAAGAAGAGTCGTGTGCCTTTATTGCTGCCGCCGTCATTTGCTCTTTTTCACCCACTCTTGCAAAAGCTCAAGCGTCGTGCTTTTAGCATCTTCAATCCTGTCTTCCTTAATAAGGTTCTGCACGCGTGAATCATGCAGCAGAGAATATAGAAATTCCTTTCTCTGCTCCACGGTCTTTAGTTTCGGCTTTGCCGCGTTCCTTGCAAATTCCTGCAGTTTGGCGTTTTCAATGTCCGCCTTTTTTATTATGCGCTTCAGTACGCGCTCGGCGCGTATGCGCACCTGCCTTGCCATTATGGGACTCTTGCCCGACGTGGAAATGGCGACCTGCATCACACCTTCGATGTTGACGACAGAGGCGTACGAAAAGTCGCTGTACTGCGGGTCGTCGACCGAATAAACAAAGGCGCCCTTTTCCCGCGCCTTCTGGCACAGCTTGCGGTTTAATTCCCTGTCGTCGGTGGAGGCAAGCACCAAAAACGGGCTGTCATAACTATCAAGAATGCTTGCGTCCTTTAGCGTCGCCTTTACTGTTTCAATCTTGCCTGCCTTTTCTTGGTCGCGCAGGTACTTGTTAAAGCGGTTGCTGATTACCGTGACCTTGCAGTCCTGGCCCAAGAGCGCGTTGACCTTCCTTACACCCTCTGTGCCACCGCCTATCACTATGGCGTGCTTGCCCTTCAGGTTCAGGTCAACTATCAAGCAAATAACACCATAAAGCCGTACCGGTGGATTTGCCCCCTTCTTTATTTAATCCTTCAGTCAATGGGCTACCTTTTTCAAGTAGTTGGCGTCCACGGTGACAGGTATCTGGTAGGGCGAGTCCAGGAGCACGACTGTCGCCTCCTGCTTCTCATAGTCGACACGGGTTATCTTGGCCTTCATGCCCTTGAACGGGCCGGCGATGACCTCGACCGTGTCGTCGATGTTCAGTTCAGTAACTGTGGGCTTCTTTATGAGGTAGCCCTCAATGTCCTTGAACGGCAGGTCGCCTCGTATCTGGCCGCGCACATGCCTGATGCCCGCGAGCCCCTCATACGCGACGTTTGCGTCCGGCGCCTCGACTATTATGTAACCTTTAAAGCTGTCAAGCACCAGGACTGAGCGTATGCCTATCTTTTTGGCCGTGACCTTTGTGTATAGCATGTCTGCGACCATGCGCTCCTGACCTCCTGTAGTGCGGATGGCAAAGAACCTGCTGTCGCTTGCTGGCCTGTCGCTCTGCGCTACCGCTGCCGCCGCAGGAGCTGGCTTCGCCCCCGTCTCTTTTTTGCCCTGCGGAGCCTTCTCGTCCTCTAAACCCTGATTATCGTTATCTAAAGATAAGTCTAGATCCTCCTC
>DASUXB010000146.1:0-3872 GCA_036378195.1 Nitrososphaera sp. | reverse complement strand
GACTGCCGTGACTAGAAAGCCCGACTGCTCGTTGGTCCCCATGGCCTTTGCTATTGCAGGCGTCAGGTTGGTACCTGCTATGCCCGTCCACGGCCTCGACCCGGACTGCGGGTTTGATTGGACCGTCACCGGGTTTGCGCTGACGTACGCAAAAGAAAGTCCCACTACTGCAAAGAGTATCGCAAATGCCGCGCCGGTGCTTGCCAGGCTGTGTGCCACGGAGGATTTTCACGCAAGCGCGTGATAACAACTTTTCTGTAGTTGTCAGATGCTCCCGTATTTCGCAAGATGAGTCTTGCAAACTTTGCAACCAAACATCGCTACCTTGGCGCCTTCCCTGACTTTTGACACGTCGCCGATTATCAGCTTTCCTTGCTCTTCGGCTGCCTTCATGCGCTCCATGTCGCTCTCCTGCACTCCGTAGATTATCGGGATAATGCCGACTATTTTGTTGCAAGAGTCGCAGAACCCCTCCGAGACACGACGGGGGTTTTTCAAGTGGTATTGCGCATGATAGCGCTCGACTTCTTCTTTGGCTAGGGAGAACGCATCTGCAAGTCGGTAGTTTATCCGGTAAAAGATAGGGTCGCCCTCGTCGTACTCGTTTCCCTTCAGGTACGACGCGTGCAGATCCCGGAGCATCTTTTCTATTTCCTGCTCGCGGGTCATTCCTTCTATCTACCTACGCCTGCTTCTTTCGCATCTCGGCGTCGTAGCTGTTTACAAGTTGCTCGTAGTGGCTTCGAGTTTTGCCAAGCGACTGCAGTTTCGCTTCCTCAGTCCGGGCAAGTTCTTGTCCCAGCTGCGCGGCCTGCCCCCGCAGCATCATGTCGGCCATCGCAAACAGGCGGAAATTCTCCTTTGTAAGATGCTGCGAGACGTGGCCGGTGTAGTTGCGAATGTCCGCTACTAGCGGACCCGCGTTTCCGGTCTGCACGTACGCCTTGGCAGACGCGTCCATCTTGTCTGCAAGCTGCTTTGTCACCTCGTGCTCAAAGAGCATCCTTGCTATGGGCCCGCCCTCCCGGGGCATGCCGCCTCTTTCCAGCGTCGGGAACAGCGTGTCTTCTTCCTTGCCGTGATGGCAGACGTTGGTAAAGTTCTTTGTAAAGTCCAGCGCCTGCTCAAGGAACGGCGCAGGCACAGGCTTGCCGGCCTCCAGCAGGTCCGCAGTCACGTTGAGCGCCCTCACCATTTTTTCAATGAGGAAATGGTCGTTGCGCAGCGATTCTGTAGACGACATGGCATTTTTTGAATGAGAGCTGGCATATCAACCTTGCAAGCACCGACAGGCTTATTGGCGCCGGCGGCAATTATTGGGCGTATATGTTGTTTCTTGTAGTCGACGCTGTGAAACTAGAATTCGTCGGACCCGAAACCGCAGTCGCGCAGATGAAGATGCTCCAGCAGACCTTCGAGACGTACCAAGAATTAAAAGAGCAGGGCAAGATAAAGTTCTCGTACGCGTTTGCAGACTCGCCCGGCGGGATAATCGTCCTCGACGTGGCGTCAAACGAGGAGCTGCAACAGGTATTGTTCTTGCTGCCGTCGATGCCGCTGGTGCACAGGACGGTCAGGCCGCTGACAGAGATAAAGTCGGTCCAAGGTATCGTCGCAGAGCTGCAGACAATCGTGAGCTCCATGCCAAACCCGGAAAAGAAAGGCTAGAACGCCGAGTGGTTCTCGCGTAAAAAGGAAAGCACCTTGTCGATGGCGCCGACATAGTCCGAGTCGACGTCAAGCGACATCAAGAGGTAGTATTTGTCATAGTCGTCTGACACTATCGGGATGGTGGCCCTCACGAGGTTTTCAAACTTGCCTACCACGTACTGCATCTTGCCTACCCTTGACATGAACTTGCCGCCCGAGACGGCGCCGGTGAGAAGCACGAGCTGGCCCGCGTATTTCGCCGTTTCCTCCTTGGTTGCAAGAGGGACCAAGCCTTCCCGGTAAACGGTCGCAATGAGCAGGCCCAGGTGGTCTGCAAGCGCCACAAAACGTATAGAGTCTTCAAGCTCAAGTATGCGGCCGCACAGTTCGTCGTACTGCACAGTCAACGTGTTCCTAAAGGGCTTTGTTAAGGTTCTGATAATGATAACGGGACACTTTTTCGGCGCGCCGGTCACGTCGACACTAGCAGATTGATGTTAGACTTGCATTCATTAAGTATAGATAATTTATTAAATTCAATTATACTATAATCAGAATATGGTTGGCTTGCAAAAAATAAAGAAAAATGCAAATCAAGGTAGTTTTTTATATTAGAACTGCATAATACAGTTGATGATAGCGCCGACACCCGATACTTGAGGTTGGCGCTTGGCGGCACACGCACATACGTGAAAAGAAGAAAAAACAAAACTGCATCGGAAGGTACAAAAACCGCGACTTTGACGGCATGGGCTGTAACAAAGGTCGTTGATGCAGGATCGCCAAGCGCCGTTTACCCTTTTTCCTTTTTCTTCCTCTACCGCAAGAACCCAAGGAACCTCTTCTTTTTCTGCGCGGCAGGAAAGATTTCGCGCACCCTGTCCTTGACGTCCTGTGGCATGTTCGTGTCCTTTAGGATCATGTGCAGGTCGCACTCGTTTATCGCAAGGCCGGACGGGCTTATATTATAAAACCACTCGATGTCGACGTCGCTTACCATGTCGATAGAATTGTCGCAGTCCTTCATGCCGCAGCGCAAAAGCTCCCTTGCAAAGCTGATGTGCCCGTCAGGGCATCGGTAAATCATCTCACAGCTCGTCCATCCCGAAAACGTGGTAGCACTGGTTGCACTTGAACTTCTCCTTGCCCGGCGTGCCCGACATCACGACGAGGTCGCCTCGGGCCCTGCACTTGGGGCACTTGCCATAGACTGTCTTTCTTGCCATCTGCGCAGCATGTGTATAGCACGAGCCCCTTTTTGAATATTGAACTTGGCGGTCGAGGTCATGTACACTGCCCGCGTGTACGCAGGCATCCTTGGTTAACATAGTTAACCTAGACTATAATTGCAGTCTTGCGCATTATGTGTGCACATGTACGAAACAGATTTCAAAGACGGGACCACCCTCCACGAAGACTCTGTAAACGCCACTTTTCGCGTCAGTTCAGGGATAATGAAAAAACTGCGTGCGGAATCAGAAAAGAGACAGACCAGCCTTAACGCGTACATCAATCAGGTGCTGCGCCAGCACATCGAGTGGGACCTGTTCGAGTCCAGAATAGGCATGATGCCATTTCCAAAGCCGGTGCTGGCACTCATGTTTGCAAATTTGGACGCCGGTGAAGTGACAAAGCTGGCCGAGGGGATAGGAAAGAACACCGCCATCGAAATGGCCATTTTTGTCCAGGGGAGATTCAGCGCCGAGACCTTTGTTTCGTGGATAGAAACGAGGATGAAGAACTCGGGCTGCGAAGTTGTGCGCCGTACGGAGGAAGACGGCTCTCAGAACATCGTCATAAAGCACGATCTGGGCAAGAACTGGTCCCTTTACCTAAAGACGCTTATCGAGTCGACGCTGAACGAGGCGTTTGGCAAGACGCCGGATTTTTTCATGACCAACTCGCTCGTGTCGTTCAAATACAAAATCTGAAATTCTTCTTTTTTCTTGTTTGTTTTTGGAAGAATGAAAGGAGGGCAGGAAATACTCTGTACTGGTTTCTTTCCATTCTCCTGCCCTCCGCGCAGATGCGTATATCCTGTTCCCTGTGTATGTGTGCGTGTAGGTTGTTTCTCTTACGGTATGGACCTGCTGTACAGCTTGCCTTCGAGTGCGAGCTTGTACAACTCTGCTACATATGGGTTCTTTGCCGGTGTTTCTGCACCCAGTTCCACCAGTCTGGCGTACACTCTGACTACATAGGCCAGAGCGCCCATGAATGCC
>DASUXB010000145.1:0-2003 GCA_036378195.1 Nitrososphaera sp. | reverse complement strand
ACCTTGATGACAACCGGCGCCTGCTCTCACGGCGGCATCTACTCGGTGGACCACAAAAAGGTCAGGGTAGACTTTAGCTCAAACGTCAACCCGCTTGGCGCGCCAAAGAAGGCGGTAAGAGTCATCGAGAGGCAGGCGGGCCGCCTTGCTCCTGTATATCCCGATCCAGAGTGCCGTGACCTCAAAAAGGGACTTTCGCGGCGTCTTGGTTTTGACACAGGCCACATAACGGTGGGCAACGGCGCGGCAGAGATAATCTACTGGTTTGCGCAGGCGTTTGCGAACAAGCGCGTGGTCATCCCGGCGCCCACGTTCTGCGAGTACGAGCTTGCGTCGGAAAAGGCGGGCGCTGATGTGACGTTCGTTCCGCTGTCTGAGGATTTTGCGCTTGACGCGGAGGCGGTCATGAAAAGCGCCAGGGGCGCTGACGCCGTCTTTCTTTGCAACCCAAACAACCCGACCGGCCTGCTTGCGACCGACGGGGTGAGAAAGGTGATTGAAGGGGTCGACCCTTCCACGACAAGGATCCTGCTTGACGAGTGCTTTATCGAGCTTGTCGACAAACCAAAGGAAAACATGCTGGCGGGCATGGTGCGCAAGCACGAAAACCTTGTGGTATTGAGGTCGCTAACAAAGTCGTTTGGCATGGCCGGCCTGCGGCTCGGCTATAGCATCTCTAGCCCCGCGCTTGCTAAAGAGATGCAGGCAAGGAAAACGCCGTGGAACGTCAACGGGCTTGCGCAGGCGGCAGGGATGGCGGCGCTTGCAGACAGGGGCCATGTCGCAAGGGCAAGGGCGCTGCTTGCAAGGGAGCGCAGGTTCCTCCACGACAGGATAAGAAAAGCAGGGTTTTTGCCGATAAAGTCCGACGCAAACTATTTTCTCGTGCAGATAAAGGGCGACTCTACTGAATTTCGCGACCGGCTCTTGAAAAAGACAGGAGTGCTTGTGCGCGACTGCAGCACCTTCACCGGGATGGGAGACAGGCACATCCGCGTCGCGATAAAGACGCACAAAGAAAACGTCGCCCTCGTAAAGGCGCTGGAGGCAATGGTGTCAGGTGGCTAGGCGCGCAAAACTTTTGATGGTGCAGGGCACGTCGTCTGGGGCAGGCAAGAGCACGCTCGTGGCGGGTCTGTGCAGGCTGTACACCGACAGGGGCTACAGGGTGGCGCCCTTCAAGTCGCAGAACATGTCATCCAAGCTGTACCTGACAAAAGACGGCTCAAAAATGGCGCAGGCGCAGGCGGTACAGGCAGTCGCCGCAAAAAAGCAGCCGGACTCCCGGATGAACCCAATCCTGCTAAAGCCGCTTGGCGACTACTGGAGCGAGGTCATGATAAACGGCAGGTTCTACTCTGAGATGCACGCCCGCGACTATTACGAGAAATTCGCGCTGGAGCACGGCCTGCCTCTTGTACTAAAGGCGCTTGACGGGCTGCGGCGGGAAAACGATTTGATAATCATCGAAGGAGCCGGCTCGCCGGCGGAGATAAACATCGCCAAATACGACATTGCAAACATGCTCCTTGCAGAAAAGGTAGGCGCGCCCGTTGTGATCGTGGCAGACATTGAGCGGGGCGGGTGCTTTGCCAGCATGGTCGGGACGCTCCAGCTTTTAAAGACAAAGCACAGGGCGCTTGTCAAGGGGTTTCTGATAAACAAGTTCAGGGGCGACAAGTCGCTCTTGGAGCCGGCGATAAAAGAGACGCAGAGGCTGACTGGAAAGCGCATCCTTGGAGTCATACCGAAAATCGACCTTGACCTGCCCGAGGAAGACTCGCTTGTGGGCGGCGGCGCAACAAGGGATGACCTGCCACAGGACGCGTGGGACTGGCAGATAGACATACTTGCAAAGGTAATAAAAGACAGCGTGGACGTAAAGAGGCTGGACTGGATAGTGGGCGTCTGATGCTGATTACTCTCATTATTGCAGGTCTTGCCGGCGGCCTTGGCCTTGACGTTGTCGCAGGCGACCCGCCAAACCGCTACCACCCAGTGGC
>DASUXB010000144.1:0-2620 GCA_036378195.1 Nitrososphaera sp. | reverse complement strand
GGCAGGCCGAACCACCACGTTATGAGGTCCCACGCTATTGCCCCTAAAAGCCCCGCTATTATGACGTCCACTGTTGAAAACTCGGGCATGATGATGCCCTTTCCAACAGTCGCCGCGACTGCTGTTCCAAAGATAAATGGACCTGAAAAGTTGGCTGCGGCCGCAATCCCGACTGCCTGGATGGGCCTGAGCACTCTGGTACCGACTACGGTCGCAATAGAGTTTGCCGCATCATGAAAGCCGTTTACGAAATCAAAAAACAGCGCCGCGCCTATTGCTCCGTAAACCACTAGGACAATGCTCTGGTCGGCCACTTTACATCATCAACCGTATTTCAGGCCAATGTCCTCAAACGTGTCGGCCACATCTTGGCACCTGTTGACCGCGTCTTCCAGCTGCAGGTATATTTCCTTGAACTTGATTATCTCTATCGCGTCGCTGGTCTCAAACAATTCTGCAATCGCAAGCCTGTAGATGGTGTCTGCCTCGTGCTCGTACTTGTTGATACTCCTGCAGTGCTCCACCAAGTCTGCAGAGTTCTTGAAGCCTCGCAGACGCGTCATCAGAGCGTACACTTCCTGCGTGGCAGAGAGCAATATCTTGGCAAGCTCTATCATGTACGGGGTCGGCTTGGTTATCTTGAAGAGCACGAACCTGTCTGCCGCGCCGTCGATGTAGTCGAGTATCTCGTCCACCTCGCTTGTCAGTTTCGAAATGTCCTCCCTGTCCAGCGGCGTGACGAACGTCTTGTCCATGATAAGGTATATGCCGTGGGCTATCTCGTCGCCCTTGTGCTCGATGTCCTTTATGCTGACCTTGCGCTCGCCTACGTTGTCAAAATTTGAAACGAGGTCTACGAGGGAGCTGGCGGCCTTAAGCACGTTTGCGCCCTGCTGCTCTAGCGCGTCGATTATCTCTCTGTCGTTGGAGCGAATCCATGAGAGAAAGCCGCCGCCTGTCATCTACACGGACTACGTGGGTGCAGCGTATAATACTCTATGCTAAATGATCTACATATTCTATATTGATTAGCATTTCTCTCTCCCCGCCGCTCCTCTCAGGTTGGGATCATGACCTTTTCTATGCTGGCAGGATGCTTTTCCCTGTAGTGCTTTACGAGCTCCTTTACCGTGGCAAACGTCATCCTGCATTCCTCACAGCTCTCTGCAGGGCTCTTGGAGACAGAAAAGAGCGGCTTTTTACTGACGCGTATTGTCCTGTTGCCGGGAAGCGATATTGTCAGCATTCCACCGTCGTCCCAGCTCTTCAGGTGCTTCTCAAACTCCTCGTATATCGAGAGGTTGAAGCACGCTACCGGGTCGTTTTCAAAGTCGCACGCCCTCTTTTTGGCCATGTAATCTTCGTGTATGTTGCGCAGCCACCCGTCGACTACCTCTGGATTGTCTGACAGTATATCCTGGACGATTCTCAGAGTATAGATTGCGATCTTGTTTTCCAGCGCATCGTTCGGTACTATGAGGTAGCCCTTCAGCTTTAGGCCGAGCGAACCATCTTCAAATGCGTGCTTCATGACATTGTCCTAACGCATATCAAATAATTAAGGATTGCTTAACAATATATTCAAAAATATTAGTATTGCAATACGAGATACAACCAAATTTACAAAACTAAAATCCTTTTAATAAATATTATAGATTCTTTCTCTTTAAATTGACGAACACGGGTCGCAATATATTTTGTTGCCGGCGTCTGTTGTGTCGGCTTTTTTTATGCAATCAGCGCGTAAATAACTTTCTTTCCAGTTTTGACATAAAGGCGGACCTGTAGCTGTCAAAGTCGTCGTACGCGCCGCAATAGCCAGAAGCTTCTTCATCAGAGTGGCATGTCACAGAGCTGTCGTCAAAGTGCCTGCAAACGTGCGCGTACCTGCACATCTCTTGCTTCATGCGCATTATCGCCCCGGCTGCAGATAACAGCAACATGTCCAAAATGACGCGGCGTGATGGGCAGTAGTTTCACGCTAGGGATTGTTGTTGCATAAATACGCTCTGACAATTGCGGCATCATAAATAATAAAAAATGGAAAAAGAAGGATCTCAGACTTTTTTGTTCTCTTTTACGTCCCAACCTCCGGTCGCCGGCGCGCCAAGCGAGCCGTCGGGATTCGTAGGATAGTACGTGAATTCTATTTTGGCAAAGTTGAGTGAAAAGCTGTCTATGGGGACTGCTCCCGAACTGCCTCCCTGCTGGTACGAGGATATGAAAACGTCTGTCAGCTTTATCTGGAGGAACTGCTGACCCTTTTTGCCACTCACCTCGCCTGTGAGCACAACCTGTTTGATGTGCTGGCCTGTCGCCGTCGCAAGCACCAGCTTTGGAGACGACTTGTCAATTGCCTTGGTGAAACTGATGTCTTGGAACGACACCTTTCCCGCGCCTGCACCGCCGCCCGCGCTTGACGAGCCTGCGTTGGATGCGCCCCAGCTGAACGATTCGATGTTTATCTCGCCCTTGTGCCTGTCACTTGTTGATTCCCCTTCAATGCCGTCTATCTTTAGGAAGTAGTCGACGCTGGCAGCGTCAGCAGAAGGCATCCCGAGCAGCGCTTCGCTGGCCGAGAGCTTTTGCGACGTAAAAGATGCCACTGCGACGTACCCCA
>DASUXB010000143.1:0-2794 GCA_036378195.1 Nitrososphaera sp. | reverse complement strand
AGACTGCGGAAAGGAGAAGGGCCGGCCTGTCTTCGGGGAGCTCGGGAAGGTCGTCAAAGCGCCTCCTCTTCTCCTGTACAAAGGTCTCTTGCGCCAATTCTCAATGACTCTCGCAACGTATCGTATTAAACGTTTTACGGGCACCGTTACCGTTTTTTTGCAAGAATAAATAATGAAGAGTTCAATCCTGTCTTGAGCTTGTACTCTGTGGCTGTGATAGGAGGCGGCATCCTCGGCACCTCAATCGCGTATTTCCTCTCCGGGCAGGCAAGAGACCCCGGCTCTGTGGCCCTGGTGGAGAAGGAGCTCGATATAGCCCGACACACCAGCAGCCGGAACACCGGCAAGGTGCACGCGCCTTTTCTCTATGACCCGGCAAAGAAAAAGCTGTTCGCCAAGGCCGCATCGCTTGGCTTTGAAATGTGGGAAAAGTTTGCGCAGGCCAAGGGATTGCCGTTTGAGCGCGACGGCGTACTTGAAGTTGCGACCGACGAGCGGGGCATAGACCGCCTGCACAAGTACATGTCGTGGGGAGAGGCAAACGGCCTTGCCAAGGATGATCTGTTGTTCCTGGACAAGGCCGGCGCCAAAAAGATGGAGCCAAACGTGCAGTGTGAGGCTGCAATATACTGCGGCAGGGACGGCTCTGTCGACTATGGCTCGTTTTCACGCACCCTCCTGCAGGACCTCCGGTCGTTCGGGTGCGCCGTGCTTCTGGGTCACAGCGTCACGCGCGTGGAGAGTGGGGCTGGCGCGTACGTCTTGTCAACCAAGCAGGGTCGCAAGATAGAAGCAGAGTTTGTCGTAAACGCCGCAGGCGGGAACGCGGTGGACATCGCGCACTTGATGGGAGTCGCAAGGGAATACACCGACCTGCACTTTCGTGGCGAGTACTGGCAGGCGCCAGAGCAGTACCGCGATTTAACCAGATTGTCCGTGTATTCCGTTCCACGTCATCCAGAATACCCGTTCCTAGACCCTCACTGGATAGTGAGGGCAGACGGCAGGCGAGAAGTGGGGCCAAACGCCGTGCCCGTCTTTGGACCATACGCCTATTCACTTGGCCGGAACATTGCTGACATGCTCCCAAAGATGATAGAGTCGTCTGCAACGGGCGCCCGCAAAGTGTTCTTTGATAGGCAGTTCTTGTCGCTTGCAAGCACAGAACTGAAAAGCTCACTTTCAAAAACTGCTATGATAAACAGGGTAAGAGAGTTCCTGCCGGCGCTGAAACCTTCTGCCTTTACCGAGCGAGGCACGGCAGGCATACGCTCGTCAGTGATTGACGGCGATGGCAAGTTCGTTCCTGACACGCTCATCCTGAAGCGTGATTCGTCCATACACATACTAAACTACAACTCGCCGGGAGCAACCGGCGCGCTACCGATGGCCGCAAAGGTGGCGGCGCAGGTAGCAGAAGCAGGCGCGCTTGCAACAGCAGAAACCAATGCAAGAATGATGTGGGACCCTGCAGAAATAGCAGGCAGGATGTCTTCCGCCTGATTACTTTTTAATCTGGGGCTCCCACGTTATCCGTCGCGTTGTTCAACGAGATAATACTTGACGCCATAAGGAACAGGGAAGCCAAGCTCGCCAAGATAAAAGATGCAAACCATGACGGCATAATAATGGACGCAAGGTCTCGCTGGATAGCTTATGAGCCCAAGCCTAAAGATTGTGTTTCTGCAGGAATAGATTCAAGCTGGAACAAGCGAGCCCTGCAGGGCTTTGACCTCTATGCCATTGCGGCGGTGGCTGTCACTAGCACTAACGAGGTCCTTGCAAAGGATTGGGAGAACGACATAAGCGGCTCGGCCCGTGGAGAACAGATGGAGTCGAGGGCAATGGATATGGAGGCCTTGATAGCGCAAAAGGCGCAGACAAGTGGCAGGGTAAACGTTGTGTGCGTAGATGGCTCGCTCGTTTCAAGGTTACTGAAGAGCATACCTAACGCTGCGCTTGAGGCAGCAAGAAAATACGGCAATGCTGTGTTCATCTCAAAAACGTCTGAGAGCAGGTCGCAATTTGGAGCACGGGGCTCCAAGGCAGGCGACATCTATTATTACAGACATGCTACATTGCAGGCAGGGTTTAGCATTCCTGCAGAGGTGCAGTCGCGAGGCGCACCTGTGCACGAGATCTATATGCGCCTTCGAGATGGCATGCCCGTTTTGCGAGTAGAGATGATAAGCGGAACAACCGGCGCATCAGAACAAGAGATCAAGAACTTGATGGATCTTTTGCGATACCATTCTATCTCCGGCTATCCTTACTGTTTGAAGCTGGCACACAAGAATTGCAAAATAAGCAATGAAGATATAGACAGACTCGCAAGCATATACAGCTTGCAGAACGAACAGGGCGCGAGGGATGCACTAAATGAATGACGGTGCAACAACAGACGAGCTTGGGATACTCGTTGGAGTGGCAAAACCCGATCAGGTTACAGTTGAGGCCCGACGGCCAGTGAGTATTGGTGAATACGTTATTCTAAAGTACGGGCGGGGCAAGGTCCTTGGGCTTGTGGAGCGCTCATCCATCGCAAGCGACGCGCTTGGCGCCAACATCCGCAACTATGAAGAGGCGTCGGAGAGTAGGTTGGTAGCGCAGGCAAACCGGCACGACAAGAGCTACAAGGCCAACGTGCGTGTTCTAGGATACCTAGACGAGCTAAAAAAATGCAAGGCAATAATCCCTGCGCTGCCGCCAGAGCCCGGCACGCAGGTCTTTGAAGCATACCCAGAGGATCTGCGGACTATATTTGCGCCTGATGGTCAGCAGTGGCTCAAGATTG
>DASUXB010000142.1:0-5396 GCA_036378195.1 Nitrososphaera sp. | reverse complement strand
GACGCGGCGGGGCTCCCACCCTTTCTTCCGACGTTTGTTATGAAAGGCACGTCGGCTTTGGCAAGCGCCTCCTTTGACTCGGGCGCAGACACAAAGCCCACAGGGATTCCTACTATGAGCGCCGGCCTGACCACTCCTTCTTTTACCATCGAAATGACTTCCAAGAGCGCGGTCGGCGCGTTGCCAACGACCACAATCCCTCCATCTATCTCTTTTGCCGCGTGCCTCATGGCCATCTCTGACCGGGTCTTGCCAATCCTCTTTGCCTCCTCTGCCACGCTCCTGTCAGAGATATAGCAGGCAGTCCTGAGTCCGAGGTCGGAAAGCGACTTTTTGTTGATGGCCGCAAGCACCATATCGACGTCCGTGACTATGGTGCACCTGTTTTTGACCGCGGAAAACGCGGACTCTATCGCGCGCTCGTGGAACAGTATCTTGCCGTTTCCGGCAAATTCAAAGTCGGCCGTCGCGTGGATGACCCTGCGCACCAGTGGCCATTGTAATGAGTCATAGTTGTGCGGGCCGACCTCAGAATCAATTATCTCAAAGCTCCTCTTTTCAATGTCAAATGCCCTTTCCGTCATGCTCCTGCTTGCCGCAGTCCCGAAACTGCCGTCCGGCCCCTGGCGGTTTTCCACCTCCTTGGCGCGCTCAACTATCAGGTTTACAAGCTTGTCGTCAACGCCAAGGTGCCTTGCCATGTAAGCATTTTTGAATTGTGCTTTGTCAAGCGCAGCTGAAACGTCGTTTACCACGTCGCGCTTTATGTGGGCGCCTTTGTGCAGGAAATAGGGCATCATCAGGAGAACCTTTGGTTGTTTGGCCACCGCCTGCATTACTCCTTGCTCGATGTTTGGGCTGTCAAGCTCCAAAAAGCAATGATGCACATTTCTGTATCGCGGCCTTATCGCCTCGGCGGTGTGCACGAACGCGTCGTGTGCGTTCCTGTCGCTGCTTCCGTGCCCTATCAAGAGCACGTCGCACTGACTGTCAGGCAGGCTGACGCTTTTTTCCTTCTTTAGCTCTGCTATTCGCTCTGACACAAGTTCGGGCATCATCGGGTGATAGCTGAGCGGCCTTGTGATCACAAGTTTCAGGTTCTTGTCCCGGCCCATCTTGGCGCTCTGCCTTACTGTATCTTTTAGCTTCATGCCGGGATAGAGGAAATAGGGCATCACGGTTATCGCCTCTGCGCCGGCATCGACGCATTTTTTTATGCCCTCGCCGATGAACGGCGGGAGCACCTCAAGGAAGCAATAGTCGGCAAAGTCATAGCCTGCCTTGTCCTTTGCAAGCGCGCATATCTCCTGCATCTCCTGCCGTACCTCGGGCTCCCTGCTGCCCCTGTCGACGATAAGAAGTGCCCGCTTCAACTGCAAAAAACGTGTGCGCGCCTTGGGATAAAATATCTTTCTCGCTACTGGCCTGCGGATGTAGCAGCGACCCTGCACACGGCCACGGTGAGGTTTGGAGGAAACTTTTGCTTTTGCACTATCAGTTCACCATTATTTGAGTCCAGGATGGCCGAAGCCTCTGACACGCTTGCCGTCCCCTCGAACTTTTGCACTGCCGGCGAGGGGTTTGGCACCTCCACTTTTGCCAAATCTTCCTTTTTGTATATCCGGACAGACACTCCATGCTGGCCGGCAAACTCGTCGAGGCCCTTGACCCTTGCCCCGCGGTCGACGCTTGCGATGTTGCGTACGCTCTTTAGTGCAAGGCCCTTTTCGTTGAAAACTGTCGTCACTCCAGACTCTATGACTTCCTTGCTAGTATCCCAGTGCAGGCCGATGCCGACAACGAGTGTCTTCGGCCTGTACACGACGGACTTGGCCGCAACCTCTGGATCGACTGCCCTGTCGGTGATGACAAGGGCCGCCTTAAAATCAGGCGACTTGACTTTATCGATGCTATCGACGAGTGTGACGTTTTTCGGAAGCTGTCCCTGCCACCAGCCGCGCTCGCCGGCGTCCTGATAAACGGCTATCTTTTCCTCGTTTACCATGAACGCGCTTGTACGCGTGACGTTGTCAAAATTCTCCATAGTCCATCCAAACTCCCTGCCCACCAGGTCTACCGCGATTGTTTCGTTGACGTCCGCGGCGGTGGTTATGACAGGCTTGGCTCCAAGGAATGACGCGATGAGTTTTGCAAGTGCGTTTGCGCCGCCAAGGTGGCCCGAAAGCGCGCTGATGACATAGTTTGCCCTGTCGTCTATCACAATGACTGCAGGGTCGCTCTTTTTGTCCACGAGGTGCGGCGCGACCATGCGGATGGCTGCTCCAAGCGAAAACACGCATACTAGCGCATCATGCGACTTGAACAGGCCGGCTACAAGCTGCGTGCTCTGCTCTGAAAACCAGATAATGTCGGTGCCGCCGTCGCTGTGCTTTTCCGGGACATAGACTTCCACCTCTGGCATCCTGCCCTTAATCTTTCTGGCTATCTCTATCCCGTGCTTTGTGATTGCGACGACAGCCGTCTTGGCCAAGGCAAAACTATGCACATTGCAATGGGAATTAATCTTTTGCTTCCAGTTTGTTGCGAGTTTTTCTGGCGCCGTGCGCTGCGTTTGTCGGTATATTACTTCAAGACCATTATCTTGTAGTACTCGTTTTCATAAACTGTGTTGTAGTATGTCGCAAGTTCGTCCTGCCTGTCAAGCCAGTATTTTGTCGTATTTATTGCGTCAGAGCCGGGATGGCTTGTTATCACCATCCATCTGTCATATGACCAGGGCTCCTTGAATGAAGCCTTCCATGTGCTTGGCTCGATGATTTCGTCAAAATGCCGGAGGGCTATTCCGCTAGTTACCATCACCCTTTGCTCAAGCCCCGAACCTGTCAGAATCATGATGCTGCCGTTGCCGTCGTACAGCGACTTTAACGCCTCCCCTGTTTTTATCGCAAGCTGGTTTTCCTTGACATTGTAGCCGCCCTTGGCATCGTCCAGCGTGATGACTGCGGAAAAAGCGGGCGTTGACAGTTGGTAGACAAACAGGGCGCCGATCGCGGCGGCAATGACGATGCGCTTCTTTGCCCGGCCGTCGAGCCGGGCAAGAAATATGCACGCCATCACTATTATCAGAGGCGACAGGAGCACCATAAATCGTGAGTTGAACCAATACGACATTTCTCCGATTCCAACCAGCAGTGAGGCGATTGTGAACAGGGGAGGAAGCGCCAGAAAAAGCAGCACGACCTTTTTGCCGTCGATTCGGGCCTTGCGAAAGAAGTAGTACCCTGCCGCCCCCGCTCCGAGCAAGAGCGGCCCGTACATCACAAGCGCGGTGATGCCGTAGACCGATAGGACGTTCATTGGCTGCAGGAACAAGAGCTCGCGAAACGGCCTGTTCTGGGCGTACCATGAGGCAGAATAGTATTGCGCGTTGCTGAACTCGAACGGATCTCCGTAATGGTACTGGTTCCAGGCTAACCAGAATACTATGCTTGACAGCGAGAGGATGGAAGCAAGTATGGCAAGTACCTTCCGGTTGTTGCTTTCGCCCTTGTTTCTTAGCGCAAACACGCCTACCACGATTACCAGAAAGACGGGCAGGAACCAGCCTTCGTACTTGCATAGCGCGGCAAAGGACAGGAAGACCGAGCACAGTATCAGGTTTCTCAGCCTGTTGCCGTTCTGATACCACGCTTGGAAATAATAGGCAGAGGCCACGAAAAAGAGCATGAAGGGGGCCTCCGTCATTGAAGTTATCCCAAGGTACAGGATGTTGGGGTTTGTCGAGTACAGCAACGCTCCCGCAAATGCCGCGTACGACGGCATAACGGCAATGCTCGGTATTTTTAGTGCCTTTGCAATCTTGTACAGGTATACAGAGGTCAGGGCCAAGCAGGGCAGGCTCAGCGCCAGGCCCGCAAACCCTGTTGCAAAGAGCGAGTCTATCATGACGAATGGAAAGAGCAGGAAATGTGGGAGCGGCATCCACACCGTACCAATCTGGCCCAGACCGGGGTTTTCGCCCCAATCTGCGAACTTTCTGGCCGCGACTGAATGCGAGACGGCGTCCCAGTAATAGAGGAGCATATACTTGTCGACTATGAAATACAGGTACAGCGCCACTGCCAGCCCGATGGCGATGACAGCCAAGAAGATTATCACGGGTTCTCTTTTGTGGACTGCCACCTGCAGCATATGTGTCCGGAAAACTTCGTTAGGATAAAAGCCTTGTCAAGGAACATTCTTTTCCCTTACGTCGATGGCGTCTCCCTGGTTGTTCAGTGCCATGCTGGTGTATGGGTATACGCGGGCATCATAGTTTCTGGAGCTGCCGTAAAAAGTCCTGACGCTTGCGGTGCTGTCGTATGCCTGCCCTATCTGCGTCTCATTGATGCTTCCCTGCAGGTGGGGCTCTGACACGAGCACCACCTTGGCCGTCTTGATTGTAGAGTACAGGACATCTCGGTAGTCATTCATGGCATAAGGCATGTGATACGCAAAGATGTAAGGCCAGGCATAGACAGGGTTTGCAATTATCGTCGTGTCCTTGTCTGCTATCGACAGGACAAACGCCGTGGCCTCAAACTGGCCCGACGTCACGTTGGTGGTTATCAACAGCGTGGTGCTCACCAGCCCAAAAATTATCACTGAAGCCGCTATGCCGTATCCTACCAAGTGACGCCTCGGCTTGATTTTGTCGATGATGTCGTTCAGCCACAGGGCTGCCGCGATGCAAAACACGGGCAGCGCCGGGAGAATGTGGAAATACTGCACATATCCTATGAGCCACAGAAATGCCAAGAGAGGTCCTAGCCAAAACAGGATAAACAGGTCTTTTTTCAGGACGGCGCACCCTACTCCAAGGATGCCCACCGCCAAAAGGACAGGGTCGATGACAAAAAAGATCCAAAAGACACCTGCGACACCATAGCTGTGCCTTTGAGTCTGCGCCAGAACGCCTTTGACCCAGTTGTCAAACGAATCCGTGGATATGCTCTGAAGGGGCCACAGCAAAGGAATCAGGACCACGGGAATGAGCCAGATGCCGACGTTTCGCAGCCTGCTTTTTCTGCTTCCCTTGCTGCCGGCGTAAACCAAAAAGCCGACAAGGGGGATCATGGTGAAAACAGGAATCTTGGTGAAAATTGCCAGACCCAGGCACACGCCTGAAAGCAATGCCCGCAGGTACTGTTTTTGGTTTGAGCGCGCCATATAAAGCGCAAGCAGGATCGAGGATAGCAGGAAAGGCATCAGCAACGGCTCTAGCAGTATCCGTCGGAGAAGCCAGCTCATTGGCATCACCGCAAACAGCAGCGAGGCAAGCAACGCTATACGCGTGTTGTACTTGTATTCGGCAATCTTGTAGACTAGGAACGTATCAAGCACGGCCAGCAATCCCATCCATATCTTTGGGATGAGGTAGAGTTCTTCGATTGACT
>DASUXB010000141.1:0-2438 GCA_036378195.1 Nitrososphaera sp. | reverse complement strand
CTCGCCGTATCTGGTTCTCAAGCTCCTTGCTGTTTACGGTCCCCGCGCTTGCCATTATTCCGATGTGTTTTTTCTTGGTCAGCCTGACGGCCTCCTTGAGGGGCGGCCGGACGCCTATCACTGGCATTTCCCCTACCCTTTTTTTGACCTCTTCGAGTACCTGCACGCTCGGCGTGTTTGACGCCATGACAACGAGCTTGGGCTTGTAGCGCTTTAGGTAGTTTATAGTGCTTGCAGTTATCTCCAAGAGCTGCTGGTGCGACTTGTTGCCATAGGGAAAGTGCGCCCTGTCAGCAAAGTACAGCAGGTCTTCTGCCGGCACTGCCTTTTTCAGCTCGCGTATTATGGAAAGCGAGCCTATGCCAGAGTCGAAAACCGCTACGGGATTGTTGGTCAACAGGATTTGTTCGTCAGGTGGGGTTATTAATGTAGGTTCTCATTGCGCTAGGTCCGAATGCCGGCCACCTTTTTTGCAAGCACCTCTATCCTGTACGACCTTTTCACTCTCACCACGAGCATGGACTTTTCGTCTAGGCCACAGTCAAACAGCGTATGTCCGAGTCGTCATAGCGGCCAATGATGTAGTGCAGCCTGCCAAGGAACGTCTCGTGGTTTTTTTTGCAAGCGACATCATGACGAGCCTCTGCGTTATCACACCTTCAATCCCGTGAGGCCCTGGCAGTCTCGTGCTGGGCCGGGCCTTCCATTCCACTATCGACCCGTCCTGTACTAGAAACACCGCAAGGACGTTCTCATGCAGCCTGGCTATTGCATTGCATATCTCTTTTTGCTGTATGGTGTATATACCCTGATCTCGGCTTTCTGGGGTATAGATAAGATTTTTCCCAGATCTATATGAAATTCTACTAGAGCCGGGTGTGGGAAACCTCTCTGCTGATTTCCCTACTGGTGAACAATATACAGTTATCCGCGGCATAATAATAACAAGAAAACATGCCTCCTAGACCTATTTTTGGCAGCCTTGCTCATTTTTCAAGAACTCTCAAATCCGCGTCTTTCCGTGTGCTTGGTTCACGACGCCCGCTTGCCTTTGCAGTGTTATTGTCTGCAATGCTTGCCATGAGCGCGGCCATGCCCGGCGCGTTTGCACAGGGGCCTGCCTCCAAGGCTATCGACAGGACAGGAAACGTCGTGCACGCTGTTGCCAGCGCAGGCGAGCCCGCAGCCGACATTGTCCGGATACAGGACAGAAGCGACGACGACAACAATAACAGACACCACAATGGCGGCGACGACGACGGCAACCATGGCGAACGCGACAGTAGTAGCAGCAGCGGCAGACACCATCACCGTGGTGGTGATGATAACAATAATGATGACAGCGGGGGCGGCAGCAACGGCGAAAGAGGAGGGGGAGGTGGCGGCGACCGCTGCAACTGCATAGTGATGCGCCTGGACGACGTACAGGATGAATGGGTGAGAGACGTGCAGCTTGCCGTCCTGGACAAACTGATCTCCGAGCAGGTCCACACCTCGACTGCAATTATAATGAATGAATTCGGCAACGACTCGGCGATAGTATCGAAGGTCCGCGAAGGCGGGGACGCAGGGTTATTCGAGTACGTTATCCACGGCTGGGACCACGTCGACTACTCTACCCTTTCCTTCGAAGAGCAGAAAAGCACGCTGATGCAGGCCAAGGCCAAGCTCGCAGACGTGCTTGGCACTGATTCGGATGTCTTTGCCACGCCCTACAACAACTTTAACGAGGACACGCTAAACGCCATGGACCAGCTAGGCATGAACATCATAAGCTCCGACGAGACGGACCTCTTTCCGGCGGCGCCCAGAGAGTCGCCGCTATTTCCAGGCATTGCGCACATGCCGCAGACGATAAATTTTGCGGACCAGGTCGGAGAGGTGAAGGTCCTCCGCCCTCTTGGCGAAATAATGTCTGCCATCCGCACGGACATACAGGACAAGGGTTATGCGGTTCTCACCCTGCACCCGCAGGACTTTACAAAATACAAGGGTACAGAGGTGCAGAACGAGGTCAACCCAGTGGCAATGACCGAGCTGGATCAGTTTATCAAGACTGCTAGGGTCGAGGGGTTCTCTTTCGCGGGGTTCCAGCAGGCACTTGACAACAACCACCCCGACCTGTCGACCGTGCCTGACATGTCAAACCCGTACGAAAGGATACTGACTCCGGGCAACGGCACGTCGTTCCCGGCAAACTCGACGGTTACAGTCACCGGCAGGGCGCTTGACGACACGGGAATAGAGTCGGTGGAGGTAAGGACTACGGATTCCTCGTACCGCGCCGCATCCACCGACAACGACTTTGAGGAGTGGACGAAAACCATCCGGATGCCGTCAGAGCCCGGAAGCACCGACATCATTGCCAAGGCGACCGACAATGCGGGAAAACAAACTTGGACCCAGATAACAGTCCACGTCACGGCATAGCGCAATGA
>DASUXB010000140.1:0-21921 GCA_036378195.1 Nitrososphaera sp. | reverse complement strand
GCTGATTCTGTTCCCCTGTGTTTTGCAAGTGTCTCTTCCAGCTTCATGATGGCCGGATCGTTTCCCGCGATTAACCGCGAGCTGCACTGCGATACCTGCCTCAATGCATTGGCCGCTGCCTTTATGACCCTCTTGTCCTGCGACAGGCCAAGGTAGTCGTTTGAGCACAGGTGGATAGCTTTTTTGCCATCAACAGTTGCAAATGGGCCGCTCACACTCACTGTCTTTAGCGAGCGGTACAGGCTGTCCCTTTCAAGCGCGAGAAGTTTTTCGTCAACAAAGAGAGTCTTACTTTGCTTTGAGGCCAATCTCTTTGATCATCGTGATGTCCTTGTTGGGCGCGTTGCCACCTGTAGTCAGGTAGCCACCGGTAATGATGCCATTTGCTCCTGCCTTTAGCGCAAGCCTGTCCTTGTCCTTGAGGTGGACCTCTCTTCCGCCTGCTATTTTCAGTATCGTCTTTGGCATAATAAAGCGCCATACCGCTATCGCCTTGATGGCGTCAGTCGGCTCGATGAGGTCTTTGTAGCCAGCAAACGGTGTCCCTTCTCTGCCGATGAGTATGTTCATCGGCACCTCGTCCGGTTCCAGCGAAGCGATTGAAAACGCAAGTTCCAGCCTCTGCCTCGGAGTCTCGCCCATGCCTATTATTCCCCCGCAGCACAATTCCAAGCCGGCTTGCTTTACTATCTTTGCAGTGTTTACGCGGTCTGCAAAGTCGTGGGTAGTGCATATCTTGGAAAAATAACTTTCCGAAGCTTCGAGGTTGTGGTTATAACGCTTTACTCCTAACTCTTTCAGGCGCCTTGCCCTCTCAAGGGTCATAAATCCAAGCGAGACGTTCACTTCCGTCCCGACCTGCTCTTTTATCGCGGTTATCGTTTCGCAAATCTGCTCAAAGTCCTTTTCCGGAGGCGACCTGTACGCGCAGACGAGGCAGAAATTGGTGGCGCCTCCTGCCTTGGCCATCTCGGCCTGCTCGATTATAGTTTCTTTTGGCAAGAGGGGATACTTGTTGATGCCAGTTTCGTAAAACGTAGACTGGGCGCAAAAACTGCAATCCTCCGGGCACTTGCCCGACTTTGCATTAATCAAGGCTTCAACATCAACGACATCGCCATTGAACTTGCGCGTTATGGTATTGGCGCAGTCTGCAAGGGCCACGACGTCGTCGGTAGCAAGCAGCCTTTCGGCTTCGTCAATTGTTATCTTGCCGCCTGCTAGCACTTTATCCATGCAAGCCTTGATAAAACCCGCGTCTGACATTTTTGAATCGATGTTGTAAACTCGTAATTAAAAGTTTGGTTTACAAGTAGGCCAAAAATGACAATATTTCTAAATTCGAGTTTAGAAATATTATCTAAAGTCATGCTCAAAACTACCTGTCCCTAACTGGCAGGTTTTGGGCGCCTGCAGCAGGGGTTTACAGGCCAGTTTTGATGATTTATTGTCCCCAATGCTTTAGCCCATCCAGAAACTCCTGGCCGTATTTTCTGGCGATCTCTTGTTCCATCTCCCACGTTATTGGACGTTCTTTGAGCGCGTCGGCCACGCCTGCAAAATACCCTTCCAGACCTGCCGGGGATATGACAAGGACCTTGCCGCCTTCGGGGCCTGACTGGTAGTTATGCGGCGTCCCCTTTGGTATAAAGACGAAATCTCCCGCCTTGGCAATGACCGTCTTTTCGCCATACCTGATAGAGTATTTGCCTTTTAGCACATAGTACGCTTCCGGCGCTTTTGGGTGGATATGGAGCGCGGGTCCGACATTTGGCGGATGGGTCATTTCAAGCAGGGTGTAGGCGCCTTCAGACCTTTCGCCGGACACTTTTACCGTTATCTTGGTGCCGCGAAAGTTGATTTGCGTTCCTTTGCCATCCTTCAAAGCATATCCGCCAGCATCGCTTCCCATATGCCCTGTTGCAGTGCGGCGGCCATATTTCTAGGTGCAACCCGTTCGTGTACATCTGGCAACAATTCGGCTTTTCTGGCCTTTCTAGGTGGGGGTTTGGCGCTATTTTTCTGGCAGTTATGCACCTTGCATTTTTTGAAGTTAACAATTTGTTTGTAGAAATAGCCTTTTGGAAGAAAAACCGAAAATCGTCATCGCGGCGGTAGGCCCTAAGCCGTTCAAAAAGGGGTCGTTTTCTAGACCGTGTGAAAATTAGCCCCGTTTTTTTACCCTTGTTTTGCAGGCACTTGCGTACAGGTGGTTTAGAAACTACCATTACCATTTTTGAACGCTTGATTGCACTTTGTTGACTAGCCTGCTGTTAAGCCACGCCGGCAAAAGACAGCCATGAAATACGCGTTTGCCTACCTGCGGGTCAGCACCGAAGAGCAGACCGTCCAGAACCAAAAGCTGGCTCTTGAAAAGTGGGCCCGTGACAACAACTTTCAGATCCTTGACTTTTTCGAAGATTCGGCCGTTTCCGGCAGGGTTCCGGCGGCCCAAAGACGAGGATTCTGCGATCTTGTGGAAATGGTCAAGACCGCGCAGGTTGACGCGGTGCTAGTCTATGAATTATCGCGGGTCGGAAGGACCTTCTGGGATACCCTTGACGCCATCAAGGTGATTGAGCAATACGCACCACTGCTGTCGTGCTCGCCCCGCGAGTCGTTTCTGCAGACGACGGAGCCAAGCGTCAGGAAACTGATGATAGGTATACTCACCTGGGTGGCAGAGCGCGAGCGCGAGATGCTCGTCCAGCGCACAAAGGATGGCATGGAGCGCGCAAGGGCTGCCGGCCGCGGGATAGGCAGACCCCAAAAGGTGCTCGACAAGGACCGGCTAATCCTGATGCTTGCGGAGAACCGCTCAAAGGCAAGGATTGCTAGGGAACTGGGAGTTTCCAAGGCGACCCTCTACAAGGAACTGCGCCAAATAGGGCAAAAATAGCTGCTACAGTTTTTCAACCTTTTTTGCCAGTTCTAAGTGGGCGTCCATCATCTTTTCCAGGTCGTTTCTGCCAATCGCAAGAGGTGGGATGACAACCATGATGTTGCCAAGTGCGCGCAGGTGCACGCCCATCGCAAGCGACTCTCTTTCTATAAAGTAGTTAATGCGCTCCTTGTTCTTGAGGTGGCTGATGGGCTTGCCGTTTCGTGCAAGCTCTATCCCTGCCAGCATTCCCTTGTGCCGTACGTCCGCAACGATGCCAATTTCTTCGAATTCGCGCAGCCTCTGCTTGATGTACTGTGCATTTTCTCTGATTTGTTGCATCAAATTGCGTTTTTCGTAAAGTTCAAGGTTTGCAAGTGCAGCGGAGCAGCCCACAGGATGGCCGGTAAACGTGTGGCCATGGTAGAAATGCTTGTTTTTCTCGTAATTGCCGAGAAACGCGTCATAGATCTTTTCCTGCGCCAGCGTGACTGCAAGTGGAAAGTAGCCTGCGGTGAGCGCCTTTCCCATGCAGACAATGTCAGGTTTTGACTTTTGCGCCAGGTACTCGACCATGTTGCCAAGCCTACCAAAGCCGGTCGCGATTTCGTCAAGGATCAAAAGGATGTCGTATTTCTTGCACAATTCTGAAATTTTCTGCTGATAGTTTTTCGGGTATACGACCACGCCTCCTGCTATCTGGGCGCCACTTTCCATGACTAGGCCGGCACATTTTCCGTCCAGCTTTTTCATCGTCTTTTCCGTCTGCTCCAAGCAATGCTCGACCAAGTCTTGCTCGCTTTTGAATTTGCTTCCATAGAGAAGGGGGCTTGGCGCCCTGCTCACCTTGGCCAAGAGCGGCTTGTATGCGCCAAAGAACTGCTCGATGTACCCAACCGACATGGCGCCGACCGTGTCGCCGTGGTATCCTCCCTCAAGCGACACGAACACCTTCTTTTCCGGCTTTCCGCGATTCTGCCAGTACTGAAGCGCCATCTTTAACGCGGCTTCAATCGCAGTCGAGCCGTTGTCCGTGTAAAATACGCGGTCCATGCCTTTTGTCAGTTTTATCAATCGCTCTGCAAGGCGCGCGGATGGCTCGTTTGCAAGGCCAAACAGCGTGGAATGCTGCAGGTGCCCAAGCTGCTCGCGCATTGCCTCGACCACCTCGTTCTGCCCATGGCCCCACACGTTGCACCACATGCTCGCGGTCCCGTCGAGGTATCGCCTGCCCTCGTCGTCGACCATGTAAAAGCCCTCGCCCCGCACGATGACTCTGTTGTCCTGCTTTTCCCAGTCCTTCATCTGGGTGTAGGGGTGCCAGACAAAATTCCTGTCGGCGTCTTGTAGACCAGGATCGCTCATAGGTTAAATGCAACCCCTTGCTCTATCTAATTATTTCCATGCGCGGCGTGTTTGTGACGGGCACCGACACTGGTGTCGGCAAGACCGTTGTTGCGGCCGGCATCGCATGGCTCTTGAGGAAAAGGGGCATAGACGTTGTTGCCATGAAGCCGTTTGCGACGGGCGCAAAATATCATTCAAAGAAATTCAAGTCGGAGGATACTGCCATCCTTGCAGAGGCCGCAGGAACCGTCGAGCCTGACGATGAGCTGAACCCTGTCTTTTTCAGGGTGCCTGCATCTCCACTTATGGCCGCGCAGATCCTGAAGAAAAGCCCTCCGGACGTCCATGGGGCGCTGTTCCCGCTGAAAAAACTGGGGATAAAGCACCAGTTCGTAGTCGTCGAGGGCATCGGGGGCCTGATGGTGCCCCTGACAGAGCGCGAGTTTATCGCGGATTTTATACGGCTTGCAGGCGTGCCCGTGGTGATAGTGACGCACCCGCGCCTTGGCACCCTGAACCACACCCTTCTTACGGTGCGTGCCTGCCGCGAATTCGGCCTTGATGTCCGGGGGATAATTTTCAACATGATGCCAAAAAGGCCGAGTGCCGTGGAAAAGAACGCGCCGCATGTGATACAGAGGCTTGCAGGCGTGCCCGTGCTTGCGGTGCTTCCGGAAATGAAAAATCCCGACTACAAAGAGGTAGGCAGGCTTCTTGGAAAGGCAGGCGTTACAGAAACAGTCCTCGCCTAGCCATGCAGCATTTTTAGGCTGCTGACGCCCTTGCGCGCAAGAAAGGCGTGTATGTCTGAAACTACCGATGAATATTGGAATTTTGCACTGCCAAGATGGTAATTCCTGCCTTTGTAGTCAACCTTTCTTGCAGAAATTATCCACAAGTTTTCAACATTTTTCTGGACAGCCTGCGCCTGCTTTATCCTGACCGTATCTACATTTGTTTTCAAAACCTGTATGACAAGCGCCTTGTCGGGGCTTTTTGCAAGGCTCTTTACAGACGGCACGACCACGTCCAGCTCTGTCCCGTCCACAGTCACTTTTCTTTCTGACGGCAGAAGCGATGCAGTGAGCATAAAATGCAAGAGCGCCTCACACAATGTCCCGAGGGTCTCGTCGTTTGCCTCGTCGCCAAGGTCCTGCGTGCACCTGTCTATTATTTCGGAACAATATTTCCTTGACGATTCAATGTTGGAGCTGACGTCTGCGCGGATCTTTTCCCTGCCTATGCGGTCAATTACTGCATAGAGGACCTCTTTGATGTCCTTGGGCACACCATTGCAAACCCGGGTACGTTTATTAAATCTGATTGCCCTTTAATAATACAAAATGGCCAAGGTCAAGATTGCAATCGGCCTGCTCGTCGCCTCGCTGGTGCTTTTGGTGATATACGGCGCAGATGCTGCAGCCGCCGGCTCTAGCCCGGACCACAGGGGGTTTCTCCCACTTGACGAGTCAGTGAGGGGCGGCGGATTTGGAGGAGGCGCGGTGATAATGTCGATAATCGCTTTTGTCATTGCAAGAAAAGAGCCGTCAAAGGCAGTCATGGCGCTCTTGTTTGTAAATGGCGGCCTGATAATCGCCGGTATGCTTGCCTTAATCGCGCAGGGGGCTCTTGCCTCTGCAAACGCATCGGGCGCGATGCGCACAATCGGGAGCACGATTGGCATGGGCGCAATCCTGGTAGGCCTCGGCGCCTGGAAGGCCGCAAGCGACAGGCGTGTAGCAAGCAAGCCATCGCAGGCTTCAAGGTAATTTTTTGCCAGTCTGCGCGCGCTGCAGCTCTCAGGCCGACAGGACTTACTCTTGCGTGCACACCGAGGACAAGGAAGTGTGCACAGAATGTTATCAAGAGATACACTGGCTTTTGACAGAGTCCGGATAACATTTTATACGATTATACAGGAATTCTGGGACATGAAAGCAGTAATACTTGCGGGTGGCTTTGGCAAGCGCCTGAAACCATTGACAGACCAGATACCAAAGCCCATGATAGAGGTATCAAACCTCCCGATAATCGAGTGGCAGATAAAGTGGCTGGCCGGAAACGGCATAAAGGAGTTCATAATCTGCGTAGGATACCTGAAGGAGCAGATAATAAACCACATTGGAAGCGGAAGCAGGCTCGGAGTCAAGGTCGGCTACGCCGTTGAGGAAGAGCCGCTAGGCACCGGCGGCGCGCTCAAGAACGCGGAGGGTCTTCTTTCAGGCCAGAGCGAGTTTTTCATGCTAAACGGCGACATACTTTCAAACCTCGATCCTTCAAAATTGCGCGACGGCGGGTCGGCGCACGCGCTTGCACTCGTGCCCTTGCGCAGCCCATACGGCGTGGTCGAGGTGGACAAGTCGAACAAGGTGCTCGGTTTTGTGGAAAAGCCCCGGATAAAGGACAGGTGGATAAATGCAGGTGTCTACCATTTTACGAACGAGGTGTTTTCGTACCTGCCTGAAAACGGCAACATAGAGATGACCGCCCTGCCTGCACTGGCAAAGGAAGGAAAGCTCCGGGCAACCACCTACGACAGCGTCTTTTGGCGCTCCATCGACTCACACAAGGATATCGAGGAAGCGACAAAGGAAATGCAGGCTGCACACATCTCATGATGAAAGTTGGGTACAGCCTCGGGCCACTCCTTTCTATGGATGACGTGCTCCGGTGCGCAAGCCTTGCGGACGGGCAAAAAAATGTGGATTCGATATGGGTCCCAGAGTCGTGGGGCCGCGAGTCTTTTGCCACGCTCGGTGCAGTGGCACAGGCCACGAAAAAAGTCAGACTTGGTACATCGATTGTTAGCATTTTTTCAAGGACTCCTGCCACGATAGCGATGGGCGCAGCCACGCTTGACATGATTTCAGGCAACAGAACAGTCATCGGCCTTGGCACGAGCACGGAGGCCATAGTCGAGAACTGGCATGGAGTGGAATTTGTAAAGCCTGCATCTCGGATGAAAGAGTATGTCGAGTGCATCCGGCTGATGACGTCTGGCGAGCGGGTCAACTATTCCGGCGAGTTTTTCAAGATAAACAACTTCAAGATGCTGAATACGCCCTTCAGAAAGCACATTCCAATTTTCCTTGCGGCAGTCAACAGGCGTATGCTTGCGCTTGCCGCAGAAAAGGCAGATGGCGTGCTCCTTTACATGCGCCCGCTTGAAGAGCTGAAAGCAACGGTGCCGGAACTGAGAGCAAGAGCTACAGCAGCAGGCAATTTCGAGGTCGCGCTTTCGCTCATCTGCGCCGTGTCGGATAAAGAGCCGGAAAAAGCCCGGGCGCGTGCGGCAAAGACCCTCGCATTCTACGTTGCAGTCGGAAAGTACTATAGCAGGTTCCTTGCAGAGAACGGCTACCGCGACGAGGTCGAGCGCATTTCAGCCGAGTACCAAAAGAACGGCGGCGACGCGGCTGCAGGGCAGGTCTCACTAAAGATGCTAGAGGAGCTGACGGTCTGTGGCACAAAAGAGGAATGCAGAAAGGCGCTTTCCAGGTTTTCCGACTCGGGAGTCACCCTGCCGATATTGCAGTTCAATCCTGTACAGGACGCAGAAAGTTCATTTAGGGAACTGTTGTCAACCTTTTAAAGTGGGCAGGGTAGCTATCTCGGCTGCGGCAACCTCGAAATTCACAAAGGCGACAGAAAGATCGATTTTTGACATCGCCTGCGAGCCCTGCGTCGAGATTCTGAAAAGCTATGGCAAGAGCGTCGATGCCGTACTCTTCTCCACGTGTGCTACAGAGCAATACGGCTCGACTATAGTCTCTGAAATGCTCGGGGTAACGCCCAAGATGTCGCAGCGGGTTGACAACCTCTGCAATTCCGGGACGAACGCGATTGCCACTGCGTATTCGCTGATTGCGTCTGGCCTGTGCGACTCGGCGCTTGTGGTAGGCGCAGAAAAGGCTCGCAGCGAGGGAAACAGGCTCGTCTGGGACGTCACCCGAGGCTCGTTCAACTTTCCAGTACACTGGGCGTCGATGTTTGCCCGCTCGCACATGAGGTGCTTTGGGACAACTGAAGAACAGATGGCCCATGTGTCAGTCAAGAACCACAGAAACGCCGCAGAAAACAAGAACGCGCTCTTTCAAAAGCCCGTGACTCTAAAAGAGGTGATGGAATCGAAAATGATAGCCGAGCCGGTAAAGCTCCTCGACTGCTCGGCGCCGTGCGACGGCGCCTCGGCCGTGCTCCTGCTCTCAGAGCAAAGGGCGAAAAAAACTGAAAACCCGGTATGGATAAAGGGAATCGGCCAGCAGACAGCCGGTGCCAGCTTTGCAAGCATGGACGACTTGACGACACTCGAAACAGCCAAGAGGGCTGCGCGCGACGCGTACAAGATGGCAGGGATAAAGCCGTCGCAGGTGGATGTCGCCGAGCTGCACGACGCGTTTACAATTCTTGAGATAATGGCGTACGAGGATCTAGGCTTTGCGCAAAAGGGAAAAGGAGGCAAGTTCGTTGAACAGCAGGAAATCGCGATAAACCTACGGGGCGGGATACTCGGCTGCGGCCACCCAGTGGGAGCCACTGGCGTGGCGCAGGTCGCCGAGATAACGCTGCAACTGTCCGGCAGGGCGGGAAAAAGGCAAGTGCAAGGCTGCAAGACCGGCCTCGTGCACAACCTTGCTGCCGCCGGCTCGTCGGCGACGGTGATGGTGCTTGGCGCCTAGCTTTATAGAACTACTGAAAAAGGGCGAGTTCTTGGTGCCGATGTGCACGAAATGTGGGAAAAGGGCCTGGCCGCCGTCGCCTTCCTGTCCGGAATGCTTTGGCAAGGCTGTGCTGAAAAAAGTGGACAAGACAGGCATTCTGGTCGAGTTTGCGACTTCGCACGTTCGTGGACACGAAGGGGTTTTTGGCATTATAGAAATGAATGGCTTTAGGCTCGTAGGCTCATTTGACGGCGACAAAAAGCTGTGCAATGGCATGAAGGTCAGGATGGACAAATGCGGCGTGAACGCAGAAGGCGCGCCGTTCTACCACTTTGTCCCAAAATGAATGCTTATTAATGATTGAGAGAGAACCGGAGCAGGCTCATGAGTTACGACAGGTTTGTTGACGAGAGGGTCCTGACAAGCAGGGATGCCCTCAACCGCTTTCAGATCAAGATAAAGCTCGTTGAAATCGACGAAGGCGCAAGGGACTTTTCCCGGCGCTTTGGCAACAGGGTTCTAGTCAGAAAGATTCTGCTCACGATAAAGCACACCGAGACGCAGGAAGTGGAAGAAAGGGAGCTCAACGTCGAGGAAGTTGAAAAGAGGATGAAAAAAGAGCGCCTTTTCAGTTCCACGAACAGGTGGGTCGCATCGACCGACATCAAGAACGGGTACGTGGTGGCAAGCAAGCATCTCGACCTCCTTGCCGACGCGATAGCGCTCGATATTGTCCCGCTTGGATAAAATACCCACATTTCAAAACTCGAATTATGAAATAGGGCGCTTTATCCACACTCTTAACGTTTCTATCCAAAAGGCGACGGCGCCAGCCACCGCAAAGCCTATCGCAAAGACGTCTAGGTTGTTACCGTTCAGGATGACGTACGCGATTAGCATCGTCGTGAAAAATGCCGCAAAAAACGAAAGCCGGGGCACAGCAATCCCGCCGACGTTGACAAACGCCTGCAGCACCCCCACCTGCACCTTTTGGATTATGTAATATCGGCCGTACTCGTCTTGTCCTACGAGCGCCAGCTGCACGAGCTTGTCAATATGGTAGTTGGCCACGCTGGGGCTTGAAAAGTCAAGGTCGCGCTGCACTTCGCGCACTCCCACAGGCTCTTTTCTCTTTATCATGTACATGTACACCTGCAGTGTCTTTCCCTTTAGCTGCTCCTCTATTTTGTCGCTGCCGCCGGCCTGCTCGTTATCTTTGGACAACTCGGGTGTTCACGTAATGTTGACGTGAAGCTATTCTGAAATGCTATAAAGCTATCGTAGAGAAATTATACATGGCGCCGCTGACCAGACTCGAACTGGTGACCCACTGGTTAACAGCCAGTTAAGCTCCGAAGCACAATATTGCGCTTTGAATTTGCTCTACCATGCTGAGCTACAGCGGCGCAAGTATACGCAAATTCCATGCACAAAATAAATGTTTAGAATTTTGCTTTGCAAACAAAAAATGTGATATGACAGGACAAACGTTACGACAAGAGCACTTTGCAAAAATTGCGGTAGAAAAGGGGAGGGAAAAACCTCACATGCCTTCTTCGCGGGCGTAGACGTACAGCCCGTCGAGGAAGACACGCTGGTCCTTGTCCTTTATCTTGGTTGACTGCTCGATGTTTGCGGCAGTCTGCGACACGTCTTCAAGGCTCGGACCCTTTACGACGACGTCTTCGCCTTGGACCTCGACTTTGGTCGCGTCGCCCTGGATCTTGGCAGTGCGGGCAGAGCGCTCGCCGAAAAAGTTCTCCACGTGGACCTCTTTGCCCTTTACCTTTACTGCGATTGGAAAGTGCGCAAATATTATCTTGACCTTGTACGTGTAGCCTTTTTCGACGCCTTTTACCATGCTAGTCACGATGCTCTTTGCTGTGTTGGCCACTGCAAGGTCGCGCTTTCTCGTGCCGTACGGCTTTATCATTACCTTGTTGCCCTCAACCGTCACCGTGGCAGGAAGTTTCAAAAAGTCCTTCTTGACAGTACCCAGCTTGCCCTTGACTGTGAGGAAGCTTCCTTCCTTTGTTACCTTGACGCTTGCTGGTATGGCGACTTCTGCCATTATTGCCGCTGGCTGCTCAGTAGACGTAGCCAACTAGAACTCCTCCTAATCCCTGCTCCTGCGCCTCGTGGTGGGACATGATGCCCTTGCTGGTCGAGACTAGCAGTATGCCCATGCTGTATGCCGGCAAAAACTGTCTCTCCCAGTCAAAGTACGCGTCTTTTTTCACGGAAAAGCGCGGGGTGATAATGCCACATTTGTTTATCTTGGCCAGTAGCTGTATGCGGAACTTGCCTGCCCTGCCGTCGTCCACCTGCTCAAATTCGCCGATGTAGCGGTGCTTTTGCATCACGCGGAGCACCTCGCTTGCGAATTTGGACGACGGAAGCACGATGCATTCTCTCTTTCTCCGGGTCTCGTTGTTGTAGATGGTAGTGAACATGTTTGACAGGACGTTTAGTGCTGGCATCTCTCTCTACTACACCTACTCGAATTTCTTGAATCCCAGGCTTTCAGCCACTTCCCTGAAGCACTGTCTGCAAAGCATCAGGTTGTATTTTCTGATGAGCCCGTTATATGAACCGCACCTTTTGCACCAGCGCACTCCTCTTCCATGCGCAAGCTGCTTGCGGCCCGTTGTCGCGTATTCTCTTGGTTTAGGCATTTTGATTACTGTACCTCCGCTCCGTACTGTTCCTTAAAGTAGGCAACGGCGTCCTCTTTGGTTATCCTGTGACTCTTGCCTATCTTGGCGCGTTTTCTGCTCTTGCGAGCAATCCTGTATCCTGGCCTCACGAGGACGATGTTTACGTCCATTCCAAAGATGCCGATCTCTGGGTTGTATTTTGTGCCGGGGATGTCGATGTGCTCGTGGATACCAATTGAAAGGTTGCCGAAATTGTCAAACGAGGATTCTTTTAGCACGTTCTTTTTTGCTGCAACGACGCGCTTTAGGAATTCAACTGCTTCTTCGCGTCTGAGAGTTACCATGGCGCCTATCGGCTCGCCCTGGTGGATGCCAAAGTCGCGCACAGTCTTTCTTGCACCCCTTATCGCAGGCTGGTGGCCCGTCAATTCGGTGAGCGCTTTTTTTGCTTTTTCCATCGGCTCGCCGGACTTGCCGACACCGATGTTGATGACCACCTTGTCGACGGCAATCCTCTTCATGCTACTGCTTTCCATAACTTGGCTCATTCTATCAGTTCACCTTTATCACTGGCTTGTCCTTGCCAACTACCATGACCATTTCCACCGGAAGCTCTACCGTCCTGTCGTCGACTGAGACGAACGCGCGGGTTGGAAGCGAGAAAAGCCCTTCACGAAAGTCCTCTATCTTGCCTACCTTGCCAGCGTTCTCGCCCGTGATGATGAGTGCCGTCGCGCCCTTCTCTAGCTTGATGTGGTCCTTTACCTTTGCACCGGGAAGCTCGAGCAGGCACGTGTCGCCGACCTTCATCTTGGCGTCGGTGATGAGCGTCTTGCCGTCGTGGAAGCCGTACTGCAGTTTCTTGCCCTTGGTCGTGACCTTGCTTGTTATCTTGGCTAGTTTCACTGCCTTTTCCGCGTCCTCGACTGCCACTGGCGCGAGCAGTTCCGAGTCCTTGGGGATGAGGCGGTACGCTTGGCCGTTTGCAAGCTCTACCACGTCCATTAGGCCGACTGCGAGGTTCGGGTCGCGCCTTACAATGCCGTCGACTTTGACCTTGCCTTCATTGAGTATCAGTTGCGATTCTTTGGCTGTGTGTGTCACCTTGACTGCGTCGCGCAGGACCATGCCGAGCGGGTATGCGCTATTTTTCGGGTGCGGTCCCGGCTTGACCCTCATGACGAACTGGCTTTCCTTCCTTCTGATGTTCCAGAAGGTCGGCGCCATCTGTCTCTTTACTCTAGTTGCTCCACCTTTCTTTCCCATTAGCTAGTCTCCTCCTCTTTTTTTGCGGTCGTCTTCTTTTTCTTTGGCGCTTTTGGCTTCTTTTTTGTTGCCTTTGCAGCCTTTGGCTTTGCTTCGGCTTTTGGTTTTGCCTCTTCCTTCTTTGGCGCCGCCTGCTGCTTTTGGCCGCTGAGCATCGCCGTCCTGTACTTGTCGTCCGTCTTTAGTCCAGTAATCATTACCTTTGAAGCGTGGATAGGGACCTTGACCTGGCCTCCGCGCACCTTTTCGCGCTGTATGCCTTCAATTTCGAGGGTGCCTTCAATGGTGTTGACCTTGTCGACCTTGCCCTCTACTCCCTTGTATTCACCACGCATGACCTTGACCGAGTCGCCCTTGATGACGCGCGCGCTGCGCCTCTTGTACTGCTGGCGCAGGTTATCAGACAAGGTAGCGCCGACCATGTTGTCGCGCTGGTGCTTTGGAACGTGCAAGAGTTTTGGATGTATTGCCATTTCTAATAAAACACCTAGACTATCATTCCCGCGAGGTTTGCAATCCTCGGCCACTTTTCCGCCGCCTCGCTTGCGACCGGACCCTTGATGTCAGTCCCCTTGATCTCGCCTTCTGGCGTCACGAGCACCGCGGCGTTGTCTTCAAACGCGACGCGGACCCCGTTTGGTCTGCGTATAGGGTACTTTTGCCTTACAATGACGGCGCCGAAAATCTGCTTGCGCAGTTCCGCCGGACCCTTCTTTACTGTAACTGTGACAAAGTCCCCAACTGCTGCCGCCGGCAGACGCGAGTGTCTTCCCTTGTACCTGGTGACCTGCGCGATGCGCAGCACCTTTGCGCCAGTGTTGTCGGCGCATACGAGCTCTGCCGTCACCGGCAGCGCCCTTGTGATGTACGGGCGGAATTCCTCTACGCCCTTGGCCGAAACTGCTCTTGACTTAGATCCTGCTGCCATCCTTTGTATTCACCTCAATCACTACGAACGAAACAGTCTTTGAAAGCGGTCTGCATTCTGCTATTTTGACCTCGTCGCCCTCTTTGACATCCATGCACGTCGGGAGGTACGCGTGGACCTTGGACCTGGACCTCTCATATCTCTTGTATTTCTGGACTGGCCTCGGGTACTCTTGCGTGACCACGACCATCTTTTTGGCCTTGGCACTTGCCACGATGCCTGTCACAAGTTTGCCCCTCACCGGGAGCGTGCCGTGAAACGGGCAGAGCTCATCCTCGCACGTCTTGCGGGGAGCAATGACTGAAACACCAATGTTTCTTACCATCTCTATCACTCTATTATAATCGCGATATACGATCCTCTGGCCTTGCTATCATCGAAGAACCACTTATAAAGCAAGCGCCATTTTGAGTTGCGATTTCGATTTTTTTCGCTGCTGCTTTTGGAATTATTTTTGTCGCGCTGCCGGATCTTATTGCAAGCGTGTTCCTCGTTTCAAAAACAACAGTGCCTGCAAGGCCGGCGAGTGCTGCATTCGTTGATTCAATTATTTTTGCGTCAAGGCCGATGAGCTCGTGCGCAAGGATGTTTGCCGCAGTTATCATCTTACGCCTTGGCCTTCCTTTCATTGAGCAGCGTAAGTATGCGCGCAATGTCGCGACGCATGTACCTAATCTCGCCCGAGTGCTTTTTCAGCGTGCCTTTAGTCTGCTCAGACCTGACCTTTGCAAGGTCCGCCTTCATTTCTGAAAGCTTTTGCGAAAGATCTGTATCGTTCATTTCGCGAAGCGTCTTTAGCTTAAGCCTGGCCATTTGTCTCCGCTCCTGTTGTTTGTGTTGCTGTTACCGTTTCTTCCTTGGCTTCTTCTTCTGCGGCTAGCGCCTGTGCTGGTTGTGCAGCCGCTTGCGCGCCACCCTCAACCATCTGGAACTCTTGCGGAAGCTCTGCCTTTGATGCGATGCGTAGCTGTATGCCCATCAGGCCCATTTTTGTCAGTACAGACGCGACGCCTGTCTCGACTATCTTGCCTGCAATGTCGCCGCTCTTTGGCACCACGCCCACCGTGTGCTTTTCAAAGTGGGCGCGCTCTGTGCGAAGCTTGCCTGAAATTGTAACTTCAACCCCAAGCGCTCCTTGGCTCATTATCGTGTTGAGCGCCCACATCGATGCACGTCTAAAAGCTGTGCCGCGCTCAATGAGCTGTGCAATCCTGTTGCACATGATGTTCGGGTTCAGCTCAGGGTTTGTTACTTCAAGCACCGAGATCTGCGGGTTTGGAAAACCGAACCTCTGCTCTATCTTGGCCATTAGGTCCTTGATGCCTGTCCCCTTGCGGCCGATTACTAGGCCGGGCCTTGTCACGAAAACGGTTATCCTTGCGCCGACTGGCGTCTTTTGGATCTCGACTCCGCCATAGCCGGCGTCCTTGAGTTCCCTTCTGAGGAACTCGTCAATTTCCATGTTGCGGTATGTGTTTTTCATTACGTTCTTTACTGCGCTCATTCTGAAGAGACCTCCTGCGCTACAAGCTCGACATGCACTAGCGTGTCGATCTTGGGGCTTGACCTGCCCATGGCCCTCGGAGTAAAGCGCTCCAGCTTGGTCCCCTTGTGGACCACTGCGCTCACTATGCGGAGGCGGTCAAGGTCCATGCCCTTGTACTCTGCGTTTGATTCAAGGTTGTCGAGAAGCCTGAGGAACTCGTTTGCGGCCTTTTGTGGGTATCTGCCTGCGGAGAAGCCGTCGCGGATATTGGTCCTGTGCGCGACTTCGTTGTGGTACCTGCGGTATGGGACTGCAATTTTCTTGGCCACGACGTTTTCGAGGAACTCGCGGGCCTTTTCAATGGACATGCCCTTGATGGCGACTGCAATTTCGCGAGAGTGCTTGTGTGAAATGCTCTTTTCGCGGACAGCGGCGCGCACGTGGCGGGCCTTGTCAAAGTTTTGGAAAGAATAAGAAAATTTTGGCATGTGCATCACTTCAGCGGGACGTAGAGGCTGGACCTCGAAGCGCCGACACCTGGTGCGCCGTGCTGGACTCTCTTGTTAGTTATCGCATACTCGCCAAGGTAGTGCCCGACCATTTCCATCCTGATTGCGACTGCTGCAAATTCTTTGCCGTTATGGACGTTTATTGTGAGGCCGATCATGTCCGGCAGGATTATCATGTCACGGACGTGCGTCCTGATTGTGCCTTTCAGCTTGCCGTCGCGTGCCAGCTTTATCTTTTCGCGCAGCTTTCTCTTTTCGTCGTTCATGTACGTGCCGATGCGCTTGTCAAGCGACCTGCGCTGCCGTGAGTTGAGAAGCGGCAAAAGGTTCTCTATAGACAGTGACTGTAACTGTTCGGGCGTATAGCCCTTGAACTTGAATTCGCGTACCAACTATATCACTCTCTCCTCGGCTGCTTTTCCATTTTTAAACCTAGCGAGCGTCATTCTATACCAGCCCCAGCTTTGTCGCAAGATTCCTTGCGCCTTCCGGTTCCTTGAACTTGACAAATGCCTTTTTGCCCTGAATAGTATGCGCCGTGTTGACGTCTGCCACCTCTATCTCATAGAGTATGCGCATCGCCTCGATTATCTGGTGCTTTGACGCGTGGTCTGCGACCATGAAGGAGAGCTTGTTTTCCTTCTCTATCTGGTTGAATGTCTTTTCTGTAACGTATGGCGCCAGTATTATGACCGTCGCATCTTCTGCAGTCATAGCCGTGCTTGCCGGCGCTGCCACTTCTGCCGCAGCCGGTTTTTTGTTGTTGTTGTTTTCTGCCTTGCTCATTGTTACCTAATCATCTCCATTACCTTGTGCATCGGAGCCTTGACTTCCTTCAATTGCTCGATTGCGTTCTGCGAAAATACTGTCAGCCTGATTGGCTTTGAGCCCGGCGCCAGGTCAAGGACGCTGATTTCCCTTGCGGTCTTGACTTCTACGCCCGGTATCGACTTTATTGCAAGTGCCTTGGCATCGTTTCCGACTACCACGAGCGCGCTTGTGCCGACCCTTGCGGACCTGCCCCTGCGTCTTGCGGTGCCAGAGCGGACCTTGTGGGTCGAGCCTGCGCGTACTAGGTCGTCTTCTAGGCCGAGCGCTGAAAGTGTCTTTATCAGATCTTTTGCCTTTGCGACGGATTCAATGTCGTTTGAAACTACTAGTGGCAGTTTGACATCTTTTGCGAGCTTGTGGCCACGGCCCTCTACCAGGTCGCGCCTTGCAGTCGCCGCTATTGCAGAGCAGAGGCCGAGCTGTTTTTCCTTGTGGTTGATTTTCTTGTATATGTGCTTCCACGACTCTGGCGGGTGCGCAACTCTGCCGTGCCTTACGCCTGCCACGCCTGCCGCCTGCCCTGCCCTTGGGAACCCTTCACCGCGGGCCCTTGCAAGACGTGCGATGCCCAGACCGGTGTTTCGGGATTCTGCAGAGACGTTCTCGCCTGCGCCGGGGTAGCGACCCTGCCTCTGATAAGTATGCGAAGTGAGGTTGACGTACACCTTGTGGATTACCTCCGGCCGGTACGGCGTGTCAAAGACGGTTGGAAGCTCGACACTTCCTGCGTCCTTGCCGTCGATGCCTGTTATTGTTGCCTTTGTCATTACTGGACAACTACCTCCAGAACCTTTGGCTCCTGGACCTTCTTTGGAAGGTTGCGTATTGGGTGCCTCATCTTTATCAGGCGCTTTGGAACGCCCGGAACCGAGCCCCTTACGACGATATAGTCGCCCTTGACGAGTCCAAAGTGCTTGAATCCGCCCTTGGGGTTGATAGAACTCTGCTGTCCATCCTTTTCAGTGTTTGACATTATCAATATGCGCTTGTTGTACTCGGTCCTCTGGTGGAAGCCCCGCTGGCCTTGCCTTGCGACAGTGTACATGACTACTGCAGGGGATATTGGGCCAAGCGTTCCGACTGCGCGCACGCTCTTTCTCGACTTGTGCTGCTTGCGCTTGACGCCAAACCTCGTGATGGGGCCCTCGACACCCTTGCCACGTGTGATGCCAAAGACGTCAACGTTCTGGCCGGCCTGGAAGATGTCGCTTGCCTTCATCTCTTTGCCAAGGATGCCCTTGACGTATTCAAACTGCGCCTTTGCGTCCTTGCCGGAAACTGCCAGCTCGAAAACAAACGGCTTTTTCTGGGAGATGCCGACCGCGCTTGGGGAAACTGCAACGATTGCCATGATAGAGCTTGCCTGCGCGACTTTGGCCTCTGCCTTTGCCATCGCGTCGTCGGCCTGCTTGATGTCGACTCGACGCGACATTTCCTTTGGCAGGTCCTTTGCATATACATCAAAGATCGCATGTTGTCCATACAAATCTGTCTTGTACGCGCGAGCGCCGATTACCTTCATCGGCGGAGTCACGATGACCGTCGCAGCGTTCAGCAGCTGCTTGCCAAAGTTCGGAGTCTTTTCCCTGTCGTCGATGGTTAGAACGTGTATACCGCCAGCCTTGAAACCTGCAAACCCCAACAGGGAGCTCTTTTCTCCCGCCATTTCTGGCCAAGTCCGGACCCTCGCTTCGAGGCTCCTTGCCCTGGCCCTTGGGCGGAAGGCTATACTACCCCTTCTTGGGGCGCTATACTTACGATGACCCATAGGTAACGCAAGAGTCTTGCGCTTCCTTTTATAAATTATTCAGTGGAAAAAGCTAGTTCTTGGACAAAATAGAGCTGTTGAGGATCGCAAGCGTGCCGAGGATAGCCTCCTCAAGGCGGACCGTCTCTGTGGCCTGCGCCGGAAACATGTTCACGACAAACTCGGACCGCACGTTTGCGCCCTCTTTTGCGAGGATTTCGTGCACCCCGTGCCTTGGCGCGCCAAACACCACGAGAACGTTCTCGCTTGCCTTTATGCGCTCGCCAAGCTTGACCTCGACGTTCTTGAAGTAGCTGCCTTTTCTCGACGTGACGACTGCGACAGTCTTTTCCACGCTGCTCAACAGCTTTACCACGGACGGCACCTCCTTGACCTCATAACCCCAGTACTCCGAGATGTCATTGTCTGCAGCCTCTGTTGCGCGCAGGTTCGGGTACGGCTGTGTGAACCTGACGTTTACCTTCTTGCCCTCAAAGCCCTGCCCCTCAAACGGAACTAGCGAGCCAAGGCCGGCCTCCACAAACAGCGCGCCTTTCACTTTAACAATCACGCCGGTGCGCACGTCGCCGGCTCTGACCGTCTTGATGTCCTGTGCGGGCTTGTGGTGCGGCGCCTTTATCGGATGTAGTATCCCTGCAAATTCCAGTTGCGTCATCCTAGGGTACAATATCTTGCGCAAATACTGCGGCGTGTCGAGGTAGCGCAGCACCGTGCGCAAAAGTATTGGATCTTCCTTCTCAAACTGCGAAAGCGGGTCGTGGTAGATGTATATGCGCTTTACTCGAAAGATGGAGCAGGCGCGCGCAAACTGGGCTATCTTGACGCTCTTGTCGCGCTTGGTCTGCTCGTCTGAAAGAGAAGAGTCGGGTATCGCCACCCAGAGGTTCTGCATGTTTTGTCTTTATTCCTTTAAGAGCTCTTCGACTATTATTTCCAGCTGACCTGTAGCGCCAAAGAGGTTGTGGCGCAGGTTGCCTTTTTTGTCGATTACAAGTGAGGTAGGTGTGCCGCGCATGGCGTATTCCTCAAACGTCTTGGCCGAGTATTCCTTGCCCTGCAAATACATTTTCACGCGCTCTATCATAATCTGCCTGTCTTTCTCGCTGTACGAGCGATAGTCCGGCACGTTTGCCTCTATCACATCCATTATCTTGCTTTCAGTTATCTGCCCGTTTTCCTTTTTCAGCATGTCCATGCCGACTGGGAACGGTATCTTGTACGGCAGCTTGCCGCCTTTCAGCTGGCCGTACATCGACAGCGCCTTTTGCGTCTCGCCGACAACCTCGCCGGTGGTCAGCAGTTTCTGGAGGTTTTCGAGCGTGTTCTTGTCATAGTCTTCAAACGCAGTGGCCATGCCGAGCACCGTCAGCCCGCTTTCGCCGTACTTGTTGTAAAGTTCTATCGCCTCGGGGATGCCGTACATGAAGCAGCCGGGGCAGTTTACTTGGAATACCTCGACAACCACGACGTTGCCCTTTTCCTGGTCAATGTTTGTGGGCTTGCCCTGCACCCATGTGGAAACGTTCAGGTTGGGAGCCTTTGTGCCTACTTTTGCTGCCATATATGCGGTAAACTGACTCTTGTCGCTAAATTAACTTTGTGCGTGTAGCATCGATTCTGTGCGACAAAAACAAACTCGTAAAAGCCTTGAAAAATGGAAGGTGCGGCAGTGAGACCGCAGCCAGTTATATCCTTGACTTAGGCCGGGTGCTTGCCTGCCCTTTCCTTGGCAGAAGCCGCGTACTTTTCCAGTTCTTCGTCTTCAACCTTGCGCATGGCCTTTGTTTTGTTGTCGATGATGGCCATCTTTAGGTGCTTGATGCTGGACTTGTCCTCGCTGACAAGGTAGATGGATTCTATCGCAAGTGAAGCCGCCTCTGCAAGAGAGATGTCTTGCTTGTACGACTTTTCGAGGAAGTCTGTCACTTGGTCGCTGCCTGCGCCTATCGCCATTGCGTCATAGCCGATGTAAGTGCCCGACGGGTCTGTGAGGAACAGGTTTGCGCCGTTCTTGTCGACTCCTGCAAGCAAGAGCGCGACGCCAAACGGCCTCACGCCTGCATACTGCGTGAACTGCTGGGCCATGTCGGCGATGTTCTTGGCGACGCCCTCGACGTCAACCGGCTCGTCATAGATGAGCCTGTTGCTCTGCGCAAAGAACCTTGCGTGGTCCACTTGAGTCCTTGCATCAGGGATATAGCCTGCCGCAGCGACGCCAATGTGGTCGTCGACCTGGAAGATCTTTTGCGTGACGTTGTTAATCTGTAGCTTTCTCGTCTTTTCCTCCACTGCGAGGACGACGCCATCCTTTGCCTTGATTCCAATGGCAAGAGTTCCGCGCCTTACGGTTTCAATGGCGTATTCTACCTGGTAAAGCCTTCCGTCTGGCGAAAATACAGTAATTGCTCGGTCATAGCCTGCTGCTGCGGGTAACAATTCGAGCTAATTTGCCTCCACCGTTCAATTTAAGTCTACCTCGTTTTCTCTTGCCGCCAACCGAATTGTGAATTCTTTAGCGCCTTGATATGCGGAAAATTGAATTATAGATCACCGGAAAAACATACGTGGGAACAAACAAGATTGGTGGGGCCTTTTTCAGGCGTTGAGGCAGCCTGGTTTTGAAACAACGTTGAAGGCGACCTGCGCCACGTCCTTGTGAAGGTATTGATGTGCACCTGCGGCCCCAGCGAACATTGAAAAGGCAAGCGCAATGGCGGAAACGGCGGCAGTTGCAATGGCAAGGGCCGCCAAGGTCGGATGATCGTACACAAAGCCTTCCAGTCTCTGCTTGAAAGACATATCTCACTGCACAAAAGTGCATCCGGATAAATAAGAATTGCTCACGTCGTTTCCGGCATTCACCGGATTGACTTTAATAACACACGGATAAACAGAGAGACATAGTGTTGCAGGACGAGATCGCATTCTTTGGGCACCCAAACGTCCAGTCGCTGCACGCAAGGACCGTCGAGATAACAAAAGAGGAGCACCTGACTCTGAGAGGCGACTGCATAATCGGCGTCCGGGCGGAAAAGGCGTGCGCCGACATTGACGAAAAGATAAAGCACAATCTGGCAAAGAGTGGCTCGCACGTACAAATAGAGATAATCGTGGGAAACAATGTCTATGAGATAAGCGGCGCCGGCGACGAGCGCCTGACGCTGACTAACACGCACGACATCGTTATCCGCAAGACAAACTTTGTCTGCCCCCGGACTCTCTCTGTCCGGTGTGACAGGGCGTCGTCTGACATACCGCGGGACATGATAAAGGCGCTGCAGGACCCAAGCACAAAGGGCATTTTCCGTATAACGGTCGAATAGTTACTTTTTCTGTCCTGCCTGTTCCTTGGACTCTGGCCTTTCCATCGCTTTTGCAAGAGCCGCATTGATGATTTCAAGGGCAAGGAAATCCCTGCACTTGCCGTCCTTGTCAAGCGCCAAAAAGCGCTTGTCATCGTGCACACTCTTTAGCACCTTTGCAAGCTTGTTGCTGGTATCGTCAATCAGCCGCAAAGCCCTGATGTCAAGGTCCGCCGGCGCCTGACAGTCAAACACTTTGAGCGTGGCAGAATAGTACTTCATCAC
>DASUXB010000139.1:0-13551 GCA_036378195.1 Nitrososphaera sp. | reverse complement strand
CAAGGCATTGTTGTTCTGTCTTTTGCCATCCTTGTAACGGGACTTGCCGCAATAGGCTCCGGATTCTTTCCTGCACTGGCTGCAACAACAACGACTCCTTCCGCTCCACCCGTAAATTTAAAGACCGACAACGGATCGGTAGGCATCGTCGTAGACTGGTCGCCAAAAGAGATACAGCAGGGCAAGGACACTGAATTTAGCATCAACTTTCAGGACCCTTCTTCGGGTGCTTTGTTGGAGCATGTGAACTATAATCTCGAAGTAAAGGATGCTAGCGGCAACACGGTCACATCGCTAACGGATCAACACGTGCACATGGGAAAAGCCGTCCAAAAGGTAACGTTTGACAACTCCGGCGATTTTCAGCTAGTGATAACGGTCCTTGGAACCGGCCTGACCAAGCCGTTTGATACAGCCAAGAGCGGCACTGCCGAGACATCCATAACCGTAGCATGATCCCTATGTAATGCTGCGGGACATGTGGTCCAAAGTGAAAGAGCCCGCAAGCCCTGCCTAGATCAAGATGTCCTCCCTTATCTCAAACGCCGTTTTTCCACGGTGCACTATACTGTACACGCGGTAGGGATGCCCGTCACGGCCAAGGCCGAACCGGACCAGCCTGCGGCATGTTTCAAGCCCTGCGTTGTGTATGATTGTGCCAATCCCTCCCTTTCCCTGCATTAACTTGCGCACGATTTGCGCCGGCAGGAACTTGCAGTAGATTTTGGACCTAGCGCGCACGAGTGTCCTGCCGTTTGCAGAAGAAATTACGACTTCGCGCCTAATGACGCCGTCATAAATGGCCTGCCTGACTACCTTTACCTCCACCGCCGATCCCGTGAGTATGCTGAGCACCTGCTCCACCGTGCCCGTCTCGGCAAGCAGGATCTTTTGCTCCGTGCTCAGGGTTGCACCCCTGCGCTCTAGCGCGGCCATCATTTTCAGGACCCTGCTCCCAAAGTTGCCCATCTCTTCTTTTTTCATCATCATCGTCGTCATCCTGCGACCGCCCTTGCGGCAACAAGTGCCAGAGAAAACGCGATTGTGGCAAGGCTCAAAAACTTTAGTCTACCTTCAAGCCTCTTTGCAATGGCGGGGTTGCCGCCTTCTTTCTTTAGCTGTTTGTAGGGCCGTGACATCCTTATCTCCGCCATGCTTGCGAGGCCCGCGCCTGTGGCGGCTGCAACCGGCGCCAAAGAAACGATGTTGTCGCCAGTCTGGATGACATAGCCTGCCATGACCGGAAGGGCGCCCCAGGACACTGCGAACCAAAAGTTGGTGTGGAACCTCCCTCCCAAGATCTCAAAGTTGTACGCAAAGAGCAGGAATCCTTCAAGGATTGCTATTACTGCAAGCGCAGGCACATACAAGATGATGTAATAGATGCCGATGGTGTATGCGCCGGCAAGCGAAAGGACCAGCAGCACAATCATCTGCCTGCGCGTAAAGTACGCGCCCCATGGCTTTTCCTTTTTCGACCCGATGGCATCGGCTGTGTGCGCACCTACTCCGAGCGCCAGCGCGTAGATGAGGGCGATTGCGCCTGCCCTGTCCCACTGCACGTCGGGGGCAAGCATGGCGCCGACCAGCGTAAAGGCGACGCACATGCCGGTGTAAGGAAGGAAAAGCAGGCCCACGAACGCTCGGAACCTCGGCGGACCGAATCTCGGCACGAACCACTCGTTCATGCGGCTCTCTGTCACGGCTTTTTCGCCACCACTATGCCTGCCGTGCCAAGCGTGTAGCGCCTGCACCTGATGCCTTCAAAGCCGCGCCCCTCTAGCGCCTGCACAAGCGCATCGGTCCAGCGCGACTCGCATATCACCCTGTCAAGGTCGCAGAACACGCTCTTCCACGAAAGCGCAAACACACCTGCGGCCCTCAATACCGTAAAATACAGTTCCCATAGCCCGTACATGGCAGAGTTTTCTGGACAGGTGAAATCGTGAAAGACTGCAATCCCGCCCGGCGCAAGCACGCGCCAGCACTCGCCTGCCAGCGCCTGCAAGTCGACATACTTGGCAAGGTACGACGACACTACCGCGTCAAACGCCCCATTTTTGTAGGGGATGGCCTCTGCAGTCGCCTGCACGGAGGCAAGCGGAATCTTCTTGCGCGCCATCTGGAGGTATTCAAACGTGAGGTCCAGGCCGACAACAGACCTGTCTCTGTCCTCCGCGCCTGCCATGGAGGAGAGAATGCCCGTCCCGCAGGCAAGGTCCAGGATCTTCTTGCTTGTGCTTATCTCTGACAGGATGTGGCGCTTCCATGCTTTATCGCGGCCAAAAGTCGTCGTCCTGACCACAAGGTCGTAGCTTGGCGCGGTGTACGAATTAAAGAATTTCCTTGCGATTGCGTGGCCTTTGTGTTGGACCAGCACTGTGCTATATATCTCGCATACCTTGCTATTTTGAATAGCGGCTGCGACAAGTAATTATGCAGTGCGCACAAACGTGAAGTGTGTATTTTGTCAACTGGCAGCGCGACATATCGGTGCAAGAGCGCGACGGCCGCAGGGTGGTGGTCAAGCGCAACAAGCCCACAAAGGGCTTCCACGAATACATCCTGCTCTGCACCTACACGTTCATCTCGATTTTCCTTGCCCATCCGTCGGCACCCCCTGCCGCCGGCGACATTTCAAGAAACGAAGGCCAAGGAATGCGCAGCGCGCTTGAAAGAGCCGGCATACCTACCCCCCGCCTCGTTTCAATGAACAAAGACGAGCTGGTCGAAGAGTACGTGGACGGAGGCGACCTGTACAGGGCAATTGCGACGGGTGCCCGCCCCGGCCTTGCGCAGGAGGCAGGCCGGCTCACCGCCCTTGCCCACGCGGCCGGCCTTGCGTTTACCGATAACAAGGCACAGAACTTTCTCGTGCGGGGCGAGTCCCTCCTGCGCACTGACCTTGCGTTCATACAAAAGAGCCGTTCTGCGTTTGCAAGGAGCATGGACGCCGGCTCGTTCCTTGCAAGCGTCATAGACCTCCCAAATTACTGCGAAATAGAGCAGGCATTCTACAGGGGCTATCGCCTGCAGTCAGGAAAGAGCCTCCCCTACCTGTCGCTTGTCATAAGGAACATACTCACCTTCGGCTTTTCCGCCGACGGCAGGACCGCCCTGCGGAACATGATACTCGACTCGTCGGGTGTTATCGGCTAGATGGGCGGAAGCTCTGTCTTTTTGTCAAAGCCGCCAGAACCGAACTTGCAGTAAAAGCACTGGTCCGACTGCATATAGGTCAGCTTTTGTATCGTAATTGCGCCCAGTTTCAGCGCGACTTTGGTCATGAAGCGGTACTTGAAAGGCATCGCCGGTATGACCTCGTTGAAATAGACGTCATAGTGGTCGGGGCAGAACTTGAGCGTGATTTTGCCCTGCTGGCGCTGCTCCGGAGGCACGTCCTTATTGCTCTCGCTCACCGTCTGGGCGACTCTCATCTGCTCCCTTATGTACTCGTGCTTGGGGCAGGGGCAGTCCTTGCCGCCTGGGTGCTTGTACGCCGGCGTGTTTTTCCAGTCAAAGCCGGGGTACTCCTTCTCAAAATCATCCATCGCTAAGGTTTTTTACGGCCTCATGCAATATAAAGATGTGGTGCGTACCCTCTGGCGTGCAGAGAAATAACAAAAAATATATTTTTGGTGTTAATACAACCCCTTACTTGACGTGGGTAACTCCCTCATGATAATAATGATGGTGCAATCTCTACATTGAGCACAGCAACAACAGCAAACAACAATCCCGAATCGGATCCGAACATGAAGACACTGCTAGAGTTCAAGAAGACGGTGGTCGACGAGCAAAAGCAGGGCGACAAGAAGATAGAGGAAATAAATACGCGGCTTGAAGCCGTCAAGAAGCAGATAGACGAGGAGAGGATGCAGCTTGACGAGCTGCGTACCAAGCTCAAGGGCGTCAACGAGGAGAAGGATGCCGATTATCCCAAGTTTGTCGAAATGCGCAACAGCCTGATCGAGGCCAAGAACCAGATGAAGTCGCTGGACGACAAGGTCGGACAGGCCAAGTCTCGTAAGGACAGAAACGAAATCCACGGCCTCACAAAGGCGCTTGAGCAGATAGAGCGCGACATACAAACCAAAAAGCTCTCGAAGGACGAGGAGCGCAAGCTGGTCGCACGTTCAAAAGAGATCGCAACGAAACTTCACACTCTAAAGATGATGCACAAAAAGGAGGACCAGTACCGCGAGATGTCTACCCACTACGACGAGCTGAAGGGCCGGATAAACAAGATCTTCCGCCAGAAGGAGGAGTTCGGCAACAAGATAGGCAAGCTCAAGGAGAGCATCGAGGGCCTGGTGAACACGCGCGAGGCGCTCTATGAGGAGCGCAGGCAGGTCATCCACGGCGTGCGCGAGGCGGCGGCAAAACTCGAAATGATAGAGACGCAACTTAACGCCATTGCGTTCAAGAAGAACCGTATGGCGCAGAGCGAAACCCGCCAAAAGAAGACAAAGGAAATGGAAGAGCGCAGGGTCGCACGCCAAGAGGCCATGCAGGAACGCGTAAGGCGCGACAAGGAATACCAGGAACGCTGGAACGCGCTAAAGGAGGCGGCGATGAAAAAGATGTCTTCGGGTGAGAAACTGACGTTTGACGAAATGAAGCTGATATTCGGCGATTCCGCGCAGGAATAGGCAAAAACAAACAAACATTTTTGTGCCAGCCTCATCAAACAAACACACGAATGTCAGAAGACAAACTGGAATACACGGGCAAGGTCTACCTGTATAGCTCGGGTATGCCCGACGACCTCATTGCGATTTCAAAGGAAAAGCTGGTCGAGCGGGGCGTGAGCGAGGGCGACATCGTGGTGCTCCTTGACCCAGTCGGCGTGCCTGAAGGAAGCATCATGGCGACCATCTGGCCGCACTACTTGTCAGTTGCGAGGGTAAAGCGCGTGCGGAAAGGCTCGATATACGCTCCGCAGCTGTTCAACATTCAGTTCTGAGCCAAGCAAAAACATTAAATCGGCTTTTGGGCAACAGCACGTGGACACAACATAATGCTGACGTTTTTTTGCAAGCGCGACAGGCACGTAGACTGCCCAGGCGAGTGGCCGGTAGGCGAATCGTGCGGCCCAGACCACGACTGCTCCTTTGACATGCGTATGATGAAGTGCGCGTGCGAGTGCCATGTCGCCAAGAAAGAAAAAGAAAGAGCGGTTCCGGCGCAGCCGTCTGCAAAGCGTGCTCCTGCCTCCAAGAGTCGCAAGTAACCTTTAATTGCTCTTTGCAGCCCTCCCGTGGTTGCCGACGATAATATGCTTGACTTTTCCGCACTGTTCCGGCAGCTTGGAGGGCTGACAGACCCCAAAGACTTTGACCCCACAAACCCGCTTGTCTGGGTGTACATCATCTCGCTTGCGATAATCCCGGTTTTCATGATGTACGGCCAAAAGATGCAGTCAAAGGTGATACTGGGCGAGGTGTCCAAGTCGCTGGTAAAGCTGAAGAACATGAAGGATGGGGCCCGGCTTGATGCAATTGACTATGTCAAAAGCGTGGTTCAGGACAAGGCTGCCGACCCGTCGGCAAGGATAGACAAGTTCCTCGAATATTTCACGATAATGCCAGTCGACATGGACCCAAGCGGGGTCGTGCGCAAGGTGGAGCACGTGCTTCGGACAAAGGACGAGCGTATGCGCGCAGAGGTCCGCAAGATATGCCCCGGAGTCGATGATTACGAGCTGTCCAAGATAGAGAACATACTTGAAGCCGCCACAGCGCTCAACATGATATACAAGGTGGTCCGGCACTATTTCCTGATGGGCAAGCGCACGACCAGCATGTTCGTGCTCGTGCAGCTGCAGATGGTGATGCCCCTCCTTATCGAAGAGGCCACCGCGATGAAAAAGGCGGTGGGCGCCTTCCAGAAGGGCCAGCCCATAGGTGACGGCATCGGGCCGATGGTGGTCGGAAGGATGATGCTCGGCAAGGAAAAGATGCCCGCCGCCAAGGAAACCGTCTACGCGCAAAGCGAGCACGCAGGCAGAAAACTGTATCTGTTAAAGGCTAAGGGGCCGTCAGGAACAGTCGGAAGGCCGGGCGAGGCCATAAGGCGCCTCGTCGGCGACCTTGGGATAAAGATAGATGCCATAGTCATGATAGACGCCGCGCTCAAACTGGAAGGGGAAAAGACAGGCGACGTGGCGGAAGGGATTGGAGCTGCAATAGGTGGCATCGGCGTGGAAAAGTACCAGATAGAGGAAGTCGCCACACAGTTTGGGATACCACTGTACGCCGTAATAGTGAAGCAGTCGGTGCAGGACGCCATAACCGTCATGCGGAAAGAGATAGCCGATTCTTTTGAAAAAGTGACAGACACCGTGTACGGGATAATCGAGGACAAGACCGAGGAGGGCCAGTCCGTGCTCGTGATAGGCGTAGGCAACACTATGGGGGTCGCGCAATAATGATATTGTTTGGCAAGAAAAAAGAAGTCCCTCCCGTGATATACACGGAGGAGACCTGCGGCTCGTGCAGAGAAAAGGTGCGCCGGCCCTTTGAGGACGGCGACTATGTATTCCACTCTGGTTCTCCGTGCAAGAAATGCGGCTCGCAGTCGACTATGGCAAGCGCCATCTATGGCGAGTACCCGCCTGACAAAAATAATTCCTAGATTGTTATCACTGTCGAGCCGGTTTCGTTTGGTATGAGCGTGTGCTCTGCCTGCGTGACCATCCTGCCATGACCCTCGACAAGTATCGGGTAGGCGTGGACGTTCTTTTTCTTTACCAGCACATCCATCGCCTTGCGAAGTTTTGCTTCCTCGTAAGCGTCTGTCAGCCACCGGAGAGCAAAGGGGAGCGTCTTGTAGCGGTTCCATATGGTTTCCAGCAGTTCATCAGCGTCTTTGTCCTTGCTTGGCTTTCTTGAGGTTATCCCAAAGATGTTTCGGACCTTTCCTTCTCGGACCACTCCCATGCCGTCCTTCGTGGTCGCAAACGGCTCTATGGCATACGCCTCAGTCGGTTGGAGCGCAAACGACGAGCCTATCGTCCAGACGTTTGGGATGGACTTGCCTGCGTGTATCGTGTACTGTTGAAGCGAGTGTCCAGACAGGTTCTGGATGGGCCTAAACCCCATCCTGCTTATCATTGTCTCGATGGTCCGGCCAATGTCGCTTGCCTTGGTGTTAGCCCTTGCCATGCGCACCGCCTCTGCTAGGGCAGTCTCGGCCGCCTTGACAAGCGAGTCGAATTTCGGGTCGTAACACACCGTGACGGCCGTATCAGCAATGTAGCCGTCAATATGCACACCGATGTCTATCTTTAGCACGTCGCCTTCCTTTACCATGGTCTGGTCGCCAGGCTCCGCCGTGTAATGCGCGGCAATTTCGTTGAGGCTAGCGTTTACGGGAAACGCCGGTTGGGCTCCCATCGCACGTATCTGCGCCTCGACCTTTTCGCAGACCTCAAAAAGGGTCGAGCCGACATGGTACTTGCGTCTTGCCTCCTCCCTTACCTGCGACGCTATCTTGCCTGCCTTTAGATAGCTCTCGGCGTTCATATTTCTCTCTCGACTCTTAAACCGGCTTGTCATAATATAGAGATTGTGCGATCAAACCCGTCGGTTCCGTACAGCCCTACCAGCGTAGACAGCTCTAGAGTAGTTATCGGAAGCTGATCCTTGTTGTCGAAATAGTCAAACACGGGCGACATCAGGTAGCCTTTTTCCTTTCCCATGTGCCCGAGGCCGAGCACGTGGCCCATCTCATGCACCGCAGAGTTGCGGAACGCATAGTTTGGCAGCTTTATCTCTGTCTTGCCGTCACCGTGGAGCACCACTGGCGCGAGATAGACGTCTGCACCCTCGGCGTCGCCTCCCGTATACTGCACTGCCGTGTAAGCGCCCGTCTGATTTGGGTATTCTGGAAAGTCCTTGTAGGTATCATAGATGTGAACCTTGACGTTGCAGCCTTTCATCTGCGACTCGCTTGGCGAATAGCGTGCAGTCATGGTCCACCCCTGCTCGTTGCCTGTGTACTCGCGCAATGCCTGCCTCCATTCCTGCACAGCAAGCTTGGCCCAGACATAGTACGAGTTTGGGACGCCGGCTTGCTTGAATATGCAGACCTGCAAGCCGTCGCTCCAGGTAAAGCCAGAGGCTGGAACCTTGGTTTCGGTAAAGTCTGTCTGCTCTTCGTAATAGCGGGCGGCAAAGGCGGCAAAAGGGATAAACGAAAACAAGACCGCCGCTGCCACGATAAAGGCGGCCGCGGCAAGGGCACATAGCAATACGCCGGTTCCTTGCCTGCTATTGCTTTTAGCCTTTTTCTCTGTCTCTTTTTTCTATCTCTCTCAGGAAATGCTCTTGTCGCCCTTGTCAAGGGTGGCGATGTTTATCGCCTGCTCAACTGAGGACACGAATATCACGCCGTCGCCGGACTCGCCTGTGCGCGAGGACTCGATTATTGCCTGCACCACCTGGTCCAGCTGCGCGTCGGGCACAAGTATCTCGAACTTTATCTTGGGCAAAAGGTCGTAGGCCACCGGCTGTCCCCTCCACTGCAGGTGGAGCTCGCGCTGTTTGCTCCATCCCGACACGTTGTAGATGGTCATGCCGCCTATTCCAAGCTGCCTCAGCTTCTCCTTGACTACTGGCATCTTTTCCGAGCGTATGATTGCCTCGAGCTTTTTCATTCTAGAGGGCTATGCTTGAACATTCTTAAATTCTTTGTTATTATCCCTATGTACGATTTTTATGATACAAAATCCCTGTCGGCAGTCTTTTTAAACCCTAGTTGAGAGAGAACCACGTTGGCAAAATTTGTACTTGACACGAGCATAATAATCGACGGCGAGATAACCAAGATGCTGGAAGCCGGCGACATTGAAGCCGGCAGCGAGATAATAATCCCGCTTGCGGTCCTCGACGAGCTGCAGGCACAGGCGTCCACCAACAAGGAGCACGGCTTTGTGGGCCTTGCCGAGATAAAGAAGATGCGCGAGCTTGCTTCTGCGCGCAGCATAACCGTGAGGTTCTCCGGCGCAAGGCCGGACATCAACGACATCCGGCTTGCCAAGCACGGCAGGATAGACGCGATTATCAAGGATGTGGCAATGAACGAGTCTGCGACGCTTCTCACTGCAGACTATGTGCAGGCCTTGGTAGCAGAGGCGCAGGGCATAAAGTCGCGCCACATACGGGCACCTACAAAAACAGCAGACCTTGCGTTTGAAAAGTTCTTTGACGAAACGACCATGAGCGTGCACCTGAAAGAAAATGTCTTGCCGATGGCAAAGAGAGGCAAGCCGGGTAACTTTCAGTTGGTGCAGGTGGGCCCGGACAAGAGCACGTACGGGCAGCTGAATGAGATGGTGAAAGAGATTTCCGAGGCAAGCAGGGTGAGCGGCGCCGGCACCGTCGAGATAAGCAGGAGCGGCGCAACGGTCATACAGTTTGGCCTCTACAGGATAGCGATAACCAGACCGCCGTTCTCCGACGGCCTTGAGGTTACAATAGTAAGGCCGACCGTCCGGCTCGCCCTTGCCGACTATAATGCAAGCGAGAAACTGATGGAGAGGTTATCCTGCAAGGCCGAGGGGATAATCATCGCCGGCCCGCCCGGCTCTGGCAAAAGCACGCTTGCAAGCAGCCTGGCGGAATTTTACGTGCAAAAGGGCAAGATAGTCAAGACGTTCGAGTCGCCCCGAGACCTGCAAGTACCTGAGGAAGTCACGCAGTACGGACCTCTTGAAGGCAGCTTTGAAAAGGCAGTCGACATACTGCTCCTCGTACGGCCCGACTATACAATCTATGACGAGGTGCGCAGGGCGCAGGACTTTCACGTGTTTGCTGACATGCGTCTTGCCGGCGTGGGGATGGTGGGGGTAGTCCACGCCTCAAGCCCGCTTGACGCCGTCCAGCGCTTCATGGGCAAGGTGGAACTTGGCATGATCCCTCACATACTTGACACCATCATCTTTGTCAAGGAAGGGCGGATAGACAAGGTCTATGAATTGAGCCTGACTGTCAAGGTGCCAAGCGGCATGACCGAGGCCGATCTTGCAAGGCCGCTTGTAGAAGTGCGCGATTTCGAGTCTGGCGCAGTCGAGTACGAGATCTACACGTACGGAGAGGAAAACGTGGTTGTGCCGGTGTCAAAGACAAAGAGCGGCTCTGACGAGTCTGGCATAAAGAAACTTGCGCAGTCAAAGATAATGGATGCGGTGCGCCGGTTCGACCCGCGCGCCGAGGTGAACATCCTTTCTGAAAACAGGGTGCAGGTCAAGGTCAGCAAGGAGGCCGCGCCCAAGATAATCGGCAGGGGTGGTTCCACGATAAATGAGCTTGAAGAGGCACTTGGCGTCCACATCGACGTCGAGGTCAAGACACCGACCCTTGGCAGGGAGGTCCAGTTCGAGGTGAGTGAGTCCGGCTCTGCGATAACGCTCCTAGTAGACGAGGAGGTGATAGGGCGCGCCGTCGACCTCTACATCGACGACGAGTATGTAATTAGCAGCCAGGTGGGCAAAAAGGCGCGGGTAAAGATAGACAAGCGGTCGGACGCCGGCAAGCAGGTGTTCAACGCGGTCGTCTCGGGGCAAGAGATGCGATTGTTTTTGAGCAAGCGCTAGAGTGCTAGCGGGCAAGCCCCTGGCTCTTGGCCAGCTTGACAAACTCTTCCAGTTTCTTGAGGGTCTCGGGGTGCAGGTGGTGCTCGATTCCTTCCGCGTCGCGGTTTGCAGTGTCCTCGTCGACTCCTATCATCATGAGAAACTCTGCAAGCACGCCATGTCTGTCGTGCATACTCTTGGCCACTGAAACGCCGGCTTCAGTCAGCGTTATCCCGCGGTATTTCTCGTAGTTGACGTGGCCGCTTTCGCTCAGGCGCTGGAGCATCTTTGTCACGCTTGGGGAACTGACGTTGAGGTAATTGGAAATGTCGACCGTGGTCGCATAGCCCTTGTGCTGGATGAGCTCGTATATCACTTCGAGGTAGTCCTCCATGCGGGTGGTCCTTGCCATCTTTTCCACGTTATGCGCATCGCGGATGGACTCTAGGCGGTCGCCCTTTTGCACCGTCTTTTTCCTAACCAACGTTATAGAGGCTCCACATGAGGGTCATGCCTACGGAAATAAATATTAACTTTGTAAAAAAACTTTCCAGCGATGCTCGTAATATCTCCAGAGGAACTGGATGCTCGCATTGCAAAAAAGGACGGGAGCCTGCTTGTCGTGGACGCAAGGCCATTTTCCGACTATGCACAGGGCCACGTGCCGGGTGCAGTCAACATTGACCTCATGCAGTTTCACTGGATAGACACGTCCAAGGACGGCATCAGGCAATTCAACAAGCAGACAAGACTGTTGCTGTCAAACATTGGCGTTTCAAAGAGCAAGTTCGTGGTTTTCTATGATGGCGTCTCGGGGCCATCTGCGGCAAGGGGTGTGTGGCTATTGCTCTATTTCTCGCACGCAAAGGTAGCGATGCTTGACGGCGGGCTTGAAGGGTGGAAGGCAAAGGGATTGCCCGTGGAGGAAAAGACAAACCCGTTTGTGCACTCTAGATTCGCAGGCAGGCCGGACCCAAAGATCCTCGCCGGCTATGATATGATCAAGTCGGCGATAAAAAAGAACAAGACTATAGTCCTAGATACGCGCTCAAAGCAAGAGTTTGACGGGTCAGCAATCAGGGCGGCGCGCGCTGGCCACATACCCAAGGCGGTCAACGTCGACTGGAACGACAACGTCAAGGACGCGGCCTTCAAGGACAAGACAGAGCTTGCCAAGATGTATGCGAAAATCCCAAAAGACGCGGAGGTGATAACCTACTGTCAGGGAGGCTACAGGGCTGCAAACAGCTTTGTGGTGCTAAAGATGCTCGGCTACAGAAACGTCAGGATGTACCTTGGCTCGTGGGGCGAATGGGGCAACAGGCCAGACCTCCCGGTCAGTCAGTAAATGACTTTTGAGCTTGTCTTTAACAGTCTTTTGTCGCGCATGAAATGGCACTCTTGGAGCCTTCTTTTCTTTGCAACCGCAAGCACAAGGTGTTGGATGAAAAATACCGCATAAAACAGCGATTCGACAGGCACAGATGCGCTGCAGTCGACAGGCAATCCATTGACGCGCCTTGCAAGTGCCACATCGTCGCCTTTTGTACCAAGGACAATGACTTGGTCATTGCATTTGAGCCCGAAAAGTGGCGCATGAAAGAATTCTTCAAGTGGATACGCCTGCGCCCTTGAGCCAAATACTTCGTTGAACTTTAGCGCGCCGTACATAGCCACAGAAAAGAGAAGCGAGTCGCCCAGCATGATTATAGAACCGGTGCGGACCCTGCCTGCAAGCCTTCCAGCCGCTTTTGACGCTCTGGCATAGATTTCGTTCAGGTCTGCTGGGCAGCCCGTCTTGCCCTGCGTAGCAAGGTGCGTGCAGGCAAGCATGCTTGCTGCAAAACTGATCGTACCAGATGTCTTTCCGGCGCTCTTGAAGTCGAGTGCAAAAACGCTGTCGCAGGCACTTGCAAGCGGGCTTTTTCCGTCGGCCGTTATTGCAACAGTCGGCACGCCTGCCTTTCTTGCGGCGCTTGCAGCCTGGATGTTGGAGCGAGTCCTGCCGGATATCGAAACAAAACACGCACTGCGGCCCACAAGCAGCGAGGGGTCTGAAATGACATCTGCCGGGCGCCAGCACGTAGCGCGGCCTGATGAAAAATAGCATGCCGCAAGAGCTGCAGCGTACGAGTCGCCGGACCCTACAAATGCAACATTTCCGGCAGGTGCAGGCAATACAAGCCGCGGAAGGTCGTCAAGCTGACGCCCGATGTCCTGCGCCATCGCCTCTATAGAGTTCAACAAAACAGAAAAGAAATGGAGAGATAATAAACCTGGCTTGCAGCTACTTTTTCTTCTCTCCCTGGCCCTCTATCACTATCATGGTCAGAGTCGAGCGCACCTTGTCTATCTTGCGTACATGCCAGGTGATGGTTTCCCGCAGCTTTTCCATGCTGTCTGAACTGACCTTGGCAATGATGTCGTACACGCCGTAGACTCCGCTTACCTCTATCGTCCCGGGCATCTTTTTCAGTTCCCTTATTATCTCCTCCTCGGAACCCAGATCGCAGTTGATGAGCACATATGCAGTTGGCATAGTCGCCGTTAAAGAGTGCGTGCTATTAAACAGATCGGGTCAAGTTAGAACTTTTCCTTTGACCTCTTTTGCGCCTTCAAATAATCAACAAAGTAGTAGAGGTACGCCCGCTCGTTCACTTTGAGCACCCACGGTATGTACGACTCGTTCTTGCTGCTCTTCTCGAATATCTCAAAGCCCGAGTCCTCGACCAGCCTGCGGAACGACTGCCCGTCGTACGATTTTTTCGGCGGCGGGTCGCGGTTATAGTCGTACGGGTCGGCTATGATGGTGCTTGCGTGCGGCTTTAGCATCCTGTGGATAGACGCAAGCAGTTTTTCCGCGTCGACAAGCTCCAGCAGGTTTATCGCAAGTACGAGGTCGAACTTGTTTGGGTGGAATGGCGGGGCAAGTGAGTCAGCGACGCAAAACTCGACGTTTCCAAGCTTTTTCTCCT
>DASUXB010000138.1:0-19815 GCA_036378195.1 Nitrososphaera sp. | reverse complement strand
AAGCGGTAGTCTGTATCGTTGAAATTGTCGAAAATTATCTTGCGTATATCCTGCCTGCTTACCTTTGGAGTAGTAGTAGATGACATGGCCTAAAGTGTTCTTTTGTCATGTGGGCAAATACGCTATTTAACTGTGCGCTTGGTGTTGTTGTTGCGGCGACTTGCCAGTCTGCACGAAAAAAATTCTCGTGCATCCTAAATGAATGTCTAAAGTGTTCTCGTGTCTTCCTGCAGCTTTTTGGCAGAAGCAGGGTCCCTGTCGGCATAGTACTTTACCATGCCAAGCTTTAGCACCTTTAGTGACAAGAGGGCGCACTTTATTCTCGCCGGACCGAGGTTCATTAGGCCAATGTTCTCTAGGATGTCATCTTTTGTAAGGTCTTTTATCGACGTGAGCTGCTTGTTCATGACCATCTCTGTCAGCATTGATGCGCTTGCCTGGCTGATTGCGCAGCCGCGGCCCTCGAACTTGATGTCCTTTATCTTGTCGCCGTCCACCTTCAGGTGGATGTCGATCTCGTCGCCGCAGAGCGGGTTTGAATCGTGTATGCTGACATCCGCGTTCTGCATCTTGCCCTTATTCCTTGGGTTGCGGTAGTGGTCCAGAATTATCTCGCGATAAATGTCGTCACTCAAATCTTGAACAGCCTCCTTGCCTCGGACAGCGCCTCAATGAATGTGTCGACCTCTTCTTTGGTGTTGTAGATATAAAAGCTTGCTCTCGAAGTTGCCGCTACGTCAAGGCGCTCCATGAGCACCTGCGCGCAGTGGTGTCCTGATCTGATGGCTACCCCGTGGTCGTTCATGATGGTTGCAAGGTCGTGCGGGTGTATGTCGCCTATGTTGAATGAAACCACTCCGCCCCTGTCCTTTGTGTTCATCGGACCGTATATCGTCACACCCTTTACCTGCGCAATCTTGTCGAGCGCGTATTTCGTGATGTCGATTTCGTGCTCTCTGACTCTTTCCATGCCAAGCTTTTCAAGGTAGTCTATAGCTGCTGCAAAGCCGATGACGTCGGCGATGTTGGGCGTGCCTCCCTCGAACTTGTACGGCAGGTCGTTGTAACGTGTCTCGTACTTGTGGACTTCCTTTATCATGTCGCCACCGCCCATGAACGGAGGCATCTTTTCAAGCAGGTCGCGCTTTACGTACAGCACGCCGACTCCCGTGGGCCCTAGCATCTTGTGGGCAGAAAACGCCATGAACTCGCAGTCCATCTTTTGCACGTCGACCGGCATATGCGGGACCGACTGTGCGCCGTCGACCAGCACCGGGATGCCCCTCTCGTGGGCCATCTTGATTATCTCATTTATCGGAGTTATTGTGCCAAGCACGTTTGACATCTGCGACACGGACACGAGTTTCACCTTGCCAGAGTCGAGGTATTTCTTGTACTCGTGCATCTTTAGGTAGCCGTCGTCGCCGACTCCGATATACTCCAGTTTTGCACCCTTTTCCTGCGTCAGTATCTGCCATGGCACGATGTTGGAGTGGTGCTCTATCTCTGTTATCACTATCTTGTCGTCCTTCTTTATGTTCGCCCTTCCCCACGAGTATGCGACCAGGTTTATTGCCTCTGTCGTGTTGCGGGTGAAAATTATCTCGTCAGTCGAGCGGGCGTTTATGAACTTGGCAATCTTTATGCGCGTATCTTCGTACGCCTTGGTCGCCTCTTCTGCGAGCTGGTGCACCGCCCTGTGGATGTTGGAATTGTAGTTCATATAATAGTCGTGGATGGCATTGATGACTGCAAGCGGCTTTTGCGTAGTCGCCGCGTTGTCGAGGTATACCAGGGGCTTGCCACCCATCACCTTGCGCTTCAGGATGGGGAAATCTTTGCGGATCTTTACAACATTGAGGGCGTCTTTCTGCATCATAACTTTAATCGATCTTGATGTAAATTGCGTCGTCCTGTATTTTAACCTTGTAAGTTTTAAGGGAGGAGGTTGCAGGCGGGTTCTGCGGAACGCCGTCTGTCAGTTTAAAGGCGGAAAGATGCAGGGGGCAGGTCACCGTCTTTTCGCCCTCGTTCACAAAGCCTCCAGTCAGGTCGGCATAGGCGTGGGTGCATATCCTGTCGGTGGCATAGACGTCGCTTCCCATCTTTGCCACCATCAGTTTTCTGCCTCCATGGTCAAACTCGACCAGCCCGCCGCTTGAAAGCGAGCCGGCGTCGCAGACGCGCACCCAGCCCTCTCCTTCCATGCTCTTTCTCTCTACTAACTACCTGTACTTGTAGTGCTTTTCAAAGATGTCCTGCGTCTCGCGGTACCGTGATTTCTCGACCTCTAGTATCTGTTCCATCGCCTCGTCGGCGCGAAGCATGAGCGGGTTGCCCTGCCACTTGTTCTCTATGAGGTAGTTTATCCACGCCCTTATGGTCGGGCCCATCTTTCTGGACAGCGGCTCTAGAAAGCCGGACACTATCTCGCGCTTGGCTCCCTCCCTGCTCAGGCCCCTCGTGGTGAGGTAGAATATCTGGTTCTCGTCGATCTGTGCGACAGAGGCCGAGTGCGTCGCCCTGACCTCGTTTGTCAGGATTTCAAGGCCCGGTATCGAGTCCGATTTGGCACCCTTGTCCAGCAGGATGGCATGGCCTGAAAGGTACGATTCTGTGCCCTTGCCGTCCTTGCCGATTTTTATCATGCCCTTGAACAATGATTTTGAAGTGTCCTTCATAACCGACTTGACCTGCACCTTGCCCTTGGAGAACTGGCCGTCGTGTATCAGGTTCGACATGATGTCAAACGACTGGTTGCCGACTCCAAAGACTATCTCGACATCTTCAGCAGTCGCGCCCTGGCCCTTCATGACGCTGTCCGTCTTGAACCTTGAAAGCATGGTTCCAAAGAGGCCGACGTACCACGACATCTTGGCGTCTCTCTCTACAAACGCCTTCCTGTTTGAAACGCATACAGTATCCGCGCCCATCGCCTGCAGCGTGACTGCCTCCAGATGCGCGTTTGGCTTGACCGATGTCTCGATTAGTTCAAAGTAGCCTTGCTGCGTCTCTGCATTGCCAGTTCCAGGCGCGTACAGCTCTTGCACTATTGTCGCCTTGGAGCCCTGCTCTGCCACAAAGACGTTCCTTGACACGAGCGACGTGCCATCGTCTGCCAGCGACGTTATTATCCTGATTGGGTCGTCGAGGACGACGTTTCTTGGCACGTAGACAAAGACGCCCGACTGGAACGCGGCCGCTTCAAGAGCCAAGAACCTGTCCTCGCTGTGGTCAAGCGGGTTTGCCTCCATGTGCGCCTTGACTAGGTCAGAATGCTTGGCAATTGCTTCCTTTATGCCTGTGACAATGACTCCCTGCTTTGCGACGCTGTCTTTGATGATTATTTTGTTTATCTCAGCGCCTACCTGCAGGATTCCCGTCTCTTTTTCGAGCTCTTCAAGCCTCTTGGCAAGGTCGTTGCTTATCGCGTGCTTGCCGCTACCTTGCACAAAGTTCAGGTGCACGCCCTGCGGCTTGATCTTGTTTGCGTCAGAGTATTTCGAGTAGAGCGGCGACACCTCATTTGGAAGCGAAAGGTACTTGGCAATCGCCTTTTTCCTGTCCTCTGCAAGCCACGCAGGGTCCTTTGCAGATACTTCACTTATGTTGCTTGCGTTGATGTTGGCAAGTGTGGTCGGCATTTTTCTCAATCACCAGAAAAGTGAGTGACTAGCCGACAGAGCCTTCCATCTCGAGCTTTACCAACCGGTTCAGCTCGACTGCGTATTCCATTGGTAGTTCCTTTGTGAACGGCTCGATAAAGCCGCCGACTATCATGGACAGCGCGTCGGACTCGCTGTACCCGCGTGACATCAGGTAGAATATCTGGTCCTCGCCTATCTTGCCGACGGTCGCCTCGTGGGTGATGGTCGCGTCGTCCTCATTTACCTCGATGTATGGGTATGTGTCGGTCCTTGACTTTTCGTCAAGCAACAGCGCGTCGCACCTGACGTTTGACTTTACTCCAGTTGCGCCCTTGGCCACATGCAAGAGCCCTCTGTACGTAGTCCTGCCGGAGTCCTTGCTGACCGACTTGCTCGTTATCCTTGAAGTGGTATTTGGAGCAAGGTGGACCGCCTTTGCACCTGCGTCTTGGTGCTGGCCTCCGCCTGCAAACGCGATTGAAACTACCTCTGCGTGCGCGCCCTTGCCCAGCATGTATACGCCCGGATACTTCATTGTCAGCCTGCTTCCGATGTTGCCGTCTATCCACTCGACTGACGCGCCTTCGTACGCGTACGCTCTCTTTGTCACCAGGTTGTAGACGTCCTTGCTCCAGTTCTGGATTGTCGTGTAGCGTATCCTGGCTCCTTTCTTTGCAATAAGTTCAACCACTGCAGAGTGCAGCGACTCTGTCGAATACACCGGCGCCGTGCAGCCCTCGATGTAATGGACGTCAGCTCCTTCGTCTGCAATGATGAGCGTGCGCTCGAACTGGCCGATGTTCTCTGCGTTAATTCTGAAATATGCTTGCAGCGGAAGGTCGACCTTGACGTTTGGCGGTACGTATATGAACGAGCCGCCGGACCAGACAGCGCTGTTGAGCGCGGCAAACTTGTTGTCCTCTGGCGGTATGACCTTGCCAAAGTGCTTCTTTACTATCTCGGGATATTCCTTCACCGCAGTATCGGTGTCGGCGAAAATGACGCCTTTTGCCGCAAGGTCGTCGCGCAGGTTGTGGTAGACTACTTCAGACTCGTATTGCGCACCCACGCCTGCGAGGAACTTGCGTTCTGCTTCCGGGATGCCAAGTTTCTCAAACGTGTTCCTGACTGATTCTGGAACCTCGTCCCAGCTCTTGCCCTGCTTCTCTGAAGCCTTGGCATAGTAGTAGATGTTCTGAAAGTCAATTTTGGAGAGGTCGCCTCCCCATTCGGGCATGGGCTTGCTCATGAAAACGTCAAAAGACCTGAGCCTGAAATCGCGCATCCAGTCAGGTTCGCCCTTCATGCGGCTGATTTCCTCTACCGTGCCACGGGAGAGCCCCTTTTTACTTAGGTAAACATAAAGCTCTGTTGAATCCTTAAAGTCATACTTGCTATAGTCCATGTTAAGGTCTTTTGCAGTCATCTCTACAGCTTCATAACGCTGTTATTTTATATATATTTTCCACTTTGCACCCGGGGTTTTGGCAATTTGTACAGCCTAACTCCATAATTTGTACAAGCTAAGTCAGGTTGTATGCCTCATGGCGTTTCTAGCCTCAAGCGCACCCTTTCTGACCAGCGCCTGCACGTCAAGCGCAAGGTCGTCCATCTTTATCCTGCCCTCCTTGAGCAGGTCGAGTATGTCCCGGACTGTCATTTCCTGCCTCCCCGGGACTGCGGCCTTGGTGTCAAGCACGCCCTGGCCCGTCTTTACTTGGAGCACCCACAGCAGCTCCTCCACCTTGCCCTTGCTCTGGGCCAGTTTTTCCGAGTAATGCTTTACCGCCTCTTCGTTGTGCTCCTGCATGGCCTTGGCAAGCATCTTGGCTATGGAACTTGCCTGCCCTTCGAGCAGGTCTATTCTGAGGCGTATGTCCTTTTCAGAACGCAAGTGCTTTTTTCAGCCCTGTTCTGGCTTTAATAATTTCGTTCTTCCCCGCGGCGCTTTGTCGACCAATACGTGCCAGTACTACCCTTCCACCGGCGGTAGTCTGCAAGTATCTGTGCATGGTCAAACGCCGCCCTTTCGATGCTATCAAGCTCGGCCCATTCGAGGCTTGCCGCGTCATCTTGCGCCTTTTCCTTTCCGCCGATTATTATCGCTACAAACACGACGGTCATGGTGTGCTTTCTCGGGTCCCTGTGCGGGTCAGAGTAGACCCCAAGTATGTCTATGGGCTCCACCTCAAGCGACGTCTCTTCGAGTACCTCACGCTTCATCGCATCCTCGACCGTCTCGCCTTCGTTAACAAAGCCACCCGGTAGAGCAAGCATACCCTTGAACGGGTCCTTTTTCCTCCTTACCATGAGGACCTTGGAGCCCTTTTGCAGTATGGCATCGACCGTGGGCGTGGGATTGCGGTAGCTCATATGCATCTTCTTTGTGGCTTTCAGGCGCTATTAATGGTTCGTGTGTTACAGTAATTGCAATAAATTACAGGCTCTTATGTAGGAATAATATCTGACAATAGAAACACGGCAAAATGCGGCCATTATTCCTTCTCATGCTAAAATCTTTTAAACAATGGCCACGGTTATACTGTGCGTATACATATGTCGCTGTTCGAGATGGAGCTTGAGGCACCGGCGCCCCTGACCATCTGCCCAAAGTGTGGAAGGCAGGTGCGCATCGACGGCCACTGTGAATGCGAGGCAATTTTCCTGACAAAGCCGCGCAAGTGAGCCTAACTGCCGGGCGTTGCAGCCTGGTCGCTAGACGCTCCTGTGAACGAGAGCATTGTAGTCTGGCCCGTGCACGACCTGTCGATGTCCTGTGGACGCACGTGGTCAGGAAAGCCGGGGCAGATGCCACGCGACTTTACTTTTTCATACAACCTACTTGTCATCTTTTTTGCGTATTTCTCGTTGCAGGCGACGTACGGCCTTGCAAGCGGCTCCTCAGTGATTCCATAGAGCTCGCGGTAGCGCCCCTCGCCGTCAGGGACTTGCAGCAGCCGGAGGGCCATCTTCATGCGATCCCAGATGTCATCGCGCATACGCAGCATCTCGCCGGAGACGTATTTCACGCCTGCCTGCCTGCAGCAGTCTACGACTGCGTCAAGCTCCTCGTCGGTGTCGGTGACAAGTGGCATTATCGGGTCGACGTTTACGCCGCACGGCACGCCGGCACCCGTGAACTTTTTGATGGCCGCAAAAATCCGCTCTGCCGGTGGCGTGCCGGGCTCCACTATGCGCCGCGTTTTTTCGCTGGCGGTTGTCATAGACCATATTATGAAACAATTGTGGCTGTACCTGCGGTGCAGTTCAAGGTCGCGCTCGATGATTGCGGATTTTGTAAAGACATAGTACGGCACGTTGTATTTCTGTAATATCTGCACGCACCTCCTGGTAAGTCCGTACTTTAGCTCTGCCGGCTGGTAGGCATCTGTAGCCGACGCTACCATCACAGGGTTTATGGTGCTCCCCTTCCACGACTGGAGTTCCCTTTCAAGCACTTCAGGCGCGTTGCTCTTGGCATAGACCTTGTCACAGAATTCCGGCGACCACTCGTACGTGGCATAGCAATAGGCGCACCGGTGCTGGCAGCCCTGGTACGGATTTATTGTCATGCCCGAATAGCCCCTGACTGCAAACGAGTGGATTATCGACTTGGCCTGCTTGGCCTCGTATCTCGGCGCTGATGAAATGTCGTACCACAGCCCTGACATGTTGGCACATGCAGGTCCATGCCTAATAAGGCAAAAGACACCTGCGGGGGAGGGAGGGGAAAATAATGCTACTCTTTTGCATATACTATCTTGGAATCTTCCAGCACTACATAGGCGTGCGATTCTCTCATCATCATAGCCTTGCCTGCGCGCTCTGCTCCGACCCGCAGGTCGCAGGCGCACAAAAAGGCCGCGTCATTGAATTTTTCAGACGCAGTCTCTTCCCCGCTGTTTTCAAAAAGCCATGTGCTGTCCATTGCAAGCCGCAGCCTGCCTACAGCGCCAAGCGCAGACGCCCACTCTGATGCCTTCTCGTCAAGGCTTGTACCCTTGGCCTTCTCCCGCAGCTCGCGCCACGTGATGGACGGTACGGAAAGCAAAGCAGGCTCTGACAGTATCGCGCCCTTTGCCTGGCGCCCTCCTGCAACCGGGTCGAAAAAGGCGCCAAGCATCCTTTCGCGGAACTGCGCGCTCCTGTACAGGAGCAGTACGCGCTCGCCCGCTGAAACGTTGCGCATAAAGACATAAGGTTCGTCCCTCCTTATTGCGTCAAGTATCTCCCTTGGGCCCATGTTGGTTTCCTGCACGTTCTTGGCAAGCATTTCGTCAAAGCGCTTCAGGATAATGTCGGCGCCACTGCCAAGCGTAGACCACAACCCTTTTTCAAACTCTTTGTAGTTTGAAAGAATCTCTTTTTCCTGCATTCCTGCAAGGGTCGACATGTGGTAAAGAAGCGCCCTGACGGACGACTCGCCAAGGACGGTGAGCGAGCTCAATGCTGCAGAGGCTACCACCTTTTCATGTATTTTCAGTGGCTTGTATCCCCTTTCGTCCAAAAGGCGCGGGACGTCCATACTGATCATTCCATCCCTCTGCTGATAGTAGCCATTAATGGAAATAAACGTATATATCTACTGGAAACCGAAAGATCCAGAAGCAATTACTTTGTTATAGAACAAAGCTCAACCATTTAACCTTTTTTCCCATAGTTTAAGAACTGACCATCGTGTATAGTTTTTTATTGGTGCATGAGAGGAAAAAGGATGTGAAAGTTGGCATCGCCGGGCTCGGCCTTATGGGCTCCGGCATTGCAAAGCGCTTGATAAGCACCGGCCACTATGACGTCTGGGTCTACAACCGGGACAGGTCCAAGGCAGTTCCGTTTTCAAAGGGTGCCACGGTGGCTGCAAGCCCTCTTGAACTTGCCTCAAACTGCGACCTTGTGATAACCATCGTGACAAACTTTGATGCAGTCAAGGAAGTGTTTTTCGGCGGCGCAGGAATTGCCAAGTCAAAGAAGGGCGCACCTATCATCGCTGACGCCAGCACAATATCGCCAGAGCAGTCCGCATACTGCGCGCAGGAGCTACGCAAGGACGGCGTTGAAATGCTCGGTATGCCCGTCATGGGCGGGCCTGCGGCCGCAGAGGTAGGCGAGCTCGTGCCCATGGTTGCCGGGAACAGGCAGGCGTTTGAAAAGGCAAGGCCGGTTATGGAAAAGATAGGCAAACAGGTGTTTTACATCTCTGAAAAGGACGGTGCCGCAAACGCGGTGAAACTTGCCCTCAACCTCAACATCGCGCTTATTGCGACAGCGGTCTCGGAAGGCATTACGCTTGTAAAAGGCTCTGGCATAGACCCCGCGGTGTTTGTGCAGGTACTGAACAGCACCTACTTCAAGACCGGCCTGTCGGAGAAAAAGGGACCGCTCATGGTGGCAAACGACTATTCTCCGTCTTTCCACCTGAAAAACATGCTGAAGGACCTAGAGCTTGCAAACGACACGGCGCAGGCACACGGAGTCACGCTCCCGACTACGGCTCTCGTACAGCAGATGTTCCGGGCGGCAAACAACATTGGGTACTCGGAAATGGACTATACCGCAATCTGCGCCTTTCTTGCCAAGATAAACGGGATGGAAAAATAATGATAGTAAAGCTTTCTGTGTTAAAGGAAGTGCAGGCAGGCGAGTTTACCGCGTTTGCGTCGCTTCCGGATATGGGTCGCGTCGGCGGGCTCGTGTCGTCATTTCTTGCGCAGCACCTCAAATGCGAGCAGGTCGCCGAAGTCGTGTCAAGCGACAAGCCGTGGGTGTCGTACTCTAACGGCGTGGTGAAGAGCGCAAGCGACACGTACAAGGTGTTTTACGACAAGGCGCACAAGCTGCTGGTGTTCACCGGCGAGTCGCAGCCACAGGATCCCGGGCAGTTGTACACGCTGTGCAACGCGTTTCTCGACTACGCGCAAAAAATCGGCACGGTGAAAAAGCTGTACGGAGCCGGCGGCTACCTTCGCGAGCAGCTGACAGGCGCGCCGCGCGTGTGCGGAGTGGTCAACAGGCCGGAGCTGAAAAAGGCGCTTGCAAAAGCCGGCATCGACCTAGTAGGTGGCGAAATTTCAAGCATCACGTGGTTCAACGGCGTTATACTCGGCCTTGCCGCAGAGCGGGGAATAGACGCCATCGGCCTGTTTGGCGAGATAGCCGAAACCACGGTTCCGCAGCCGCTTGCCGCAAAGAGCATAGTGGCCGCGTTCTCGAAACTGGAAAAGATCCCGCTTGACACAAAGCCGCTCGACCAGCACTACGAGTCTATACTTGAAGAAATACAGAAAAAGAAAGAGCCCGGCAAGTTTGGGCCCGGAATAGGCTAGCTAGTCTTAGTTAGTGTATCGGCGCGCCAAGCGGCGCTTCTTCTGCGATGGTCAAGAACACCGGCTTGCCTTCCGGACCGTCTGCCGCAAGCAGCATGCCGTTTGAAGTCATGTCGCCGATTTTCCGGGGCGCAAGGTTCGTGCAGATGACGACTGTCCTGCCCACAAAATCCTCCGGTTTTATCCACAACGCCGCGCCAACTGCGACCTCTCGCTTTTCCGTGCCAATGTCGACGACGGCCTTGAACACCTTTTTCATGCTGGGGATGGCTTCGGCGCTTGCCACCTTGCCTATCTTTAGCTGCACCTTGATAAATTCGTCAAACGTGATGACATCGTGGCCTCCTTGCTCGCTCATATATACGCCCTTTTTTCAATGACCGGGGCTATTAAATTGCTTATTCAAGGACGCGCCTTGCGACAAGCGCGTGAATGGTGTCGTCCGGCGCGATGCGTCTGAGCCGCACGCCTGCTTTTTCCTTCGCAGAGCCAAGCAGGTACCTGTATTTCGGCTTTGGAGACGACACCGCGTCGTGTATGGCGTCTGCGACTATTGATGCCGGCAGGCCCCGGGGCGTTTCCCGCAGGTATTTCCTGTACGCTTTGGCAAACCGCGAGTTCTTTAGTTGCGACACTTTTTCGTCCGTCACGGAATGTATGTTGGTTTCAATCACGCCAGGATTTATGCTTGCGACTTTTATCCCTGTGTTCCACAGCTCTATGCGCAGCGCCTCTGTGAACGCTTCGAGCGCGTGCTTGGTCGCGCAGTACATGCCTATGGTGGGAAGCGACACCATGCCTGCCATGGAGCTGACGTTTACAATCCTGCCCTCCTTTTGTGCAATGAGCGTCGGCAGGACCTTTTTCGTGACGCCGACAAGCCCGAAAAAGTTGGTCTCAAACTGCGCCCTGATGCTTTCCATCGAAAGATCCTCGATGGCGCCCGGCTCGACATAGCCGGCGTTGTTGACAAGGCCAAAGACACCTGACGCGATTATCGGGTCCAGCACCTTGTCAAACCTGTCCGGCCTTGCCACGTCAAACTCGACGGGGACAAAGTTTGCAAGCCTGCGTGCCATCTCTTGCAGTTTGTCAAAGCTCCTCGCAAGGCCATACACCTTGTAGCCTGCGCCTGCAAGCTTGGTCGAAGCGGCCTTGCCGATGCCGCTTGACGCACCGGTGACTATTACTGATTTCAAGCAAGTTCTGTTGCATTGCCTGCTATATTATTTGATTATCACGTCAAAGCGCTTCATGGCGATCGGAAGGTCTTCCAGCAGGTCAAAAGATGTCATGTGCAGGCCGACGCGGTTGTACACAAGGTTGCCCGCAAGCCCGTTGAAATAGGCCGCAAGAAGTGCCGCCTCAAAGGGCGGGACCTTGCACATGAGGCCGGCGGTAATGCCGGCAAGCACGTCGCCCGTGCCTCCGACCGTCATTGCGCAGTTGTGCGTGCGGTTTATTCCCATACTCTTGCCGTCAGAGATGACGTCGGTGGGCCCCTTGAGCAGGATTGTTATGCCGTGCTTTTTTGCGTTGGCAGCCACGTTTGCAATCCTTTCCTTCTCCGTGTCGCCGGGTTCCTCGCCGAACAATCGCTTGTATTCGCCTGCGTGAGGGGTCACGACGGCGTTTGCATTGGCAATTTCAGGCAGTATTTCTGGCACGAGCGCTGATGCGTCGAGCAGGATTTTCGTCTCACGCTCTTTTAGTTTTCTTGCAAGCGCAATTATCGCCTGCGGGCCGGCGATGCTCATGCCCATGCCTATGGCCGCGGCGTCTGGATTTTTTGGAAGCATTGCGGAAAGCCTGTTTGCCGCGCCCACGGTCAATTTGTCGTCTGGGAGCGGGAGTGCGATGAGCGCCGGCGAAAAGCAGCGCACCTCCGTGATTATCGAGCGGGGAACAGCGGTGTAGACCAAGTCTGTGCCTGCGCGAAGAGCCGCCATGCTGGTAAACACCGGCGCGCCGTGGTAGAACCTGCTTCCGCCGGCTACAAGCACCGTGCCGTTATCGCCCTTTTTTGATGACGCTCTGCGTGGCGGCATCAGTTTCTTGGCAAGCGGCAGGTTTATGGTGATTACTGCGGCCACAATAGAGCAAGCGAACAGCCCAAGATATAAAGGGATTCAGTTAGCCCGGCTCGGCGTGTATGGTAACTATCGAGCCGGGATACCTGGCGCGTATCTGGTTCTCTATCTCTGTCACCAGCTCGTGTACCTGCTCTATTGTGGCCTGCCCGTCCGTCGCAAAGCCAATGTCCACGTCTATCTTTAACGTGTCCTCGTCGGTCCGAAACGTCGCTATCCTGCCGACCTTCTTTATCTCGCCTGCCGCAAGCACTATCTGCCGTATTGAATTCTGGATCTCGGTGTCTGCAAGCGGCTGGACGCCTGCCACCTCGGGCATAAGAGGCTCCAAATGCACGGTCACGTTTTGCGCGCGCTTTAGCTGACCCTTTATCGAATCTTCGACCGCACTTGCTATTGCGTGCGCTTCGCTCAGGCTTGCAGATCTGTTGACCTGGATGTGGAGCGACACTTCCAGCCTGTCGGTGCCGTCGACCCTTGAAACGATGATGTTGTGGACGCCCTTTACTCCCGGCACGCGCGCCGCCGCGCGCTCGATTATGGATTCAAGCGGCAGGTCTGGGCTGTATATCGGCTCAAAGTGCACGGTGATGCTCTCCACCGCGTCGCCAGTTTCCGCAAGGCTTGCCTCGATGTTGCGCTCTACCTGCGCGCTGGTCTCATGCGCCTTTTCAAAACTGATGTCTGCCTTCAGGCTTATCGTGACTTCTGCAAAGATCTCGTTTCCGACCCTCCTCATCTTGACGTCCTTGCAGTCAAGTACGCCCTCGGTTTCTGCGGCTGCCTGGCGCACCCTTGCAACCAGCCTCGGCGGGATGCTGTCTGTCAGCTCAAACGCGTTGTGGTACGCAAACCTGCTGCTGAGGTATGCGAGGAAAACGCCGAGAAAGATCGCTGCGATGGCGTCGCCCTGGTAAAAGCCGGTGGTGACAAGCCACAGGCCAGCAAGCGCCACGACAGTCGAGGCAAAGTCGGCCATCGCGTGGTAGAGGTCGGCCCTGAGCGTGGGGGCTTTGGCCCTGCGCATCGCCCTGCCAAGCACGACCATCCTGAAAACATCGACCGCAAGCGTGTACGCGACTGCCGCAAAGCCTATCGTGCCGGGCTTGACAGAGAGGGCGGCTGCGCCTCCAAACGCAAGCCGCGCCGCCGCCTCGTAGATGAAAAACACAGAGACTACGAACAGCGCCGCGCCCCCGATAAAGCCGCCTATTGTCTCTATCCTGCCGTGGCCGTACGTGTGCTCCTTGTCGCGAGGTTTTGCCGCAAGGCTGACTGCGATTATCAATATGGCAGTCACGACAGCGTCGAGCAGCGCGTGGGTGCTGTCCGTAAGGACTGCAAGGCTGTTTGTTATGACGCCTGCCGCAAACTCGAACACGAAAACGGACGCTATTGCTACAAGCGAATAACGCAGCGCATTTCTCTTAATGATGGAAACGTCGGCAGACGCTGCCACGGTTGCACGTTGTCTACCAAAAATTGCTATTTAGGTGTTTATTAAAATTAATTATCAAAAAGGGGGAGGTAGGTCGTCTAATTTGCCAGCGAGTCAAGCCGGCTCTTTAGATTCTTGTACCTATTTCTGACGGTCACTTCGGTGACTCCTGCGGCCTCGGCGATGTCTGTCTGGGTCCTGTTCTCGCCAGTCTCCAGCGACGCCATGTACAGCACTGATGCCGCAAGCCCCATTGGGTCCTTGCCTGCGGACATGCCGCTCTTCACTACATCATACATGATGTTCATCGCATGGCGCTTTGTCTTTTCACTCAATCCCGACTTGCTTGCAACCCTTGCGATGCATTTCATCGGGTCTATCATCGGGATTTTCAGGTCCAGTTCAAGCACCACGAGCCTGTACATCCTTGCCAGGTCCTTGCGCTTGACGTTGCTAGTCTCGGCGATGTCCTTGAGCGTCCTTGACATGCCTGTCTCGCGTATCGCAATATACAGCGCCGCCCCGAGTGTGGCAGATATGGTCCTGCCCCTTACGAGACCGCGCTCTTGCGCTTTTCTGTATATGTAAGCCGTCTTTTCCACTACGGCGTCGGACAGCGACAGCTTGTCTTTTAGCCTGTCCAGCTCCGAGAACGCCTGCCTGAGGTTTCTGTCGGTCGGCGAGTGGGCCTGCGTACGGAAGTCCCACGCCCTCAACCTGTCCATCGTGGACTTCATGACGCCCTCTATCAGGCGCCCACTTGCGTCCTTGTCCGTCCTTGCAATCACTGTAGACAGGCCCATGTCATGGCGTGCAAGTGAGCTGGGGATTCCAGTCCTTGCCCTGTCGTCCGCCTCCTGGGAGGTGAACGCGCGCCATTCGGGCCGCATCTCTTGTATCTTATCAGAGATCACCAAGCCGCAGCTCCGGCAAATAATCTCGCCAGACTCTGGGTCTGTGACCGTCTTTTCGTGTTTGCACGGGGATACTAGTGAGGTTTTCATATTCTCTGAGAAGCACCTTTATATCGCGTTTGCAGCTTATAAGGCCTGTGGAACTAAGTATAATTGTATTCGGGCTTTGTACCATTGAGAATTTTTAATGATTATTCTGTAGTGGCTAATAATTGCACGTTTTTATAAAAAAAGTGGCAAGATATGGATTGTTGAAATGCAAATGCTTGCAGCGTTCGTGCCTGTTACCGCACATCCGGAGCGGCTATTTCTGAAAATATTATAGCAATTCTCCAATATGAACCTACAATCTAATACAACGGCGCTTTTCTTCAAAAGCCGTGCTCAAGGCTCCGTTTTGGCTGTCCTAGTTGGTGCCATCCCTGTATTTGCGCAAGCGTGGGCTCGTCATTCGTCGTTAGCGCAGGATAACAGATACATGTTTTGCAACATGCTTCTCTTCAACCCTGCGCAAAAAGTCTTGTATGTCTGCCGGCCTTGACTTTATCCTGCCTACAATGTTGACGGGCGAGTATGGCAATATCTTTCCGGCCTTGCTTATCGGAGTCGGCCCGTAAAAGAAGCACAGCGCGCTGCCTTGCGGCCAGTATGCGACGTCAAAGAGGCTAACCTCAGATCTTGCGTTTTCCTCCGCAACCTTTACCTGCGCCGCCTCGGAATACAGCTCGTCGCCCCACCTTTCGATTGTCATGGTCAGGGGCAGGCTGTCAACAATTGCTCTGACCGTACGGGGCGAGTTCGAGCCGTCAAGCTCTATCTCCACCTTTTCGCCTTTCGCCGGAAACTCTAGAAACACCTTCATTATTTCTCTACTCCTTTGTGAAACGGCATGGGAAGGTCCGGCAGGTTCAGTTCCGCCGTCTTGCCGTCGAGCATGGCAAACGTCCTGCCGTCGTACGTGCACTTTACGATGGGAAGCGGCTTTATTCCAGCCAACACGTCTGCGACTTTGTAGTATTCCACGAGCTTGCGCTGCTCGTACACGGTCGCGTTCTTGCGCCGGAATCTCTTTTTGCTCATGAACTTGAATGCAAAGACGATGTGGCGCGTGGGGTAGATGGCAAACATGTCTGTGACTACTGTACACCGCTCTATCTGGTCCTGCGGCACATACAGGTTGTCACTCGTGCCCGACTTGGCTTCGATGGTAAGAAGTATGCCCTGCTCGTTGTTCACCGCTACAATATCGGGAAGGCCGGTCGATGATCCGCCGAGCCGGCGCGCGTGCCATCCTTTGAGCGCGTTAAAGCGCTCGACAAGCCCGTGCTCGTAGGCGTAGCCCCTGCTCCGGCGAAGGTTGCCCAAGTATGCCCTGCTAGCGGTTATCTGCCTCATCTATAAATTGTAGTCGTTGTCGTCGCAAGTCTTTTATCCAGACCTGCCGCGCTAGAATATGCATACACACATGTCAGTCATCAGTAGCATACAAGGATCACTTGAAGCCATTAACAGGGACCTGAAGGATGTGCAGGAGCGCCGCGAAAAACTGATCAAAGGAACGCGCGACGCGGTGATGCTATGCAGCAAGTCGATAATCGCAATGCACCACGGTCAGCTTGCCGAGGCCGCAGAAATGATGGCTCATGCAAAGGCCATGCTTGCCGAGTTCCGGGTCCACGCCGGCGACGACCTCTACCGGTACATGGCAGTGGCAGAGCAGGAGCTGGTAGAGGCGTACACGCTGCGCGCCGTGATGGAAAACTCGCAGCTCCCGTCGATGGCAGACCTTGAAGTCTCGGGGCCGTCGTACCTGACTGGGCTCTTGGACTGCGTCGGCGAGATAAAGAGGCTGGTGTACGACCGGATGAGGTCCGGCAACGAAAAGGACGCCGAGAGCCTGTTTGCGGTGATGGAGGAGATCTATGGCGCGGTCTATCCCTTTGCAGTATACGACAACATCGTGGCCGGCCTGCGCAAAAAGCTCGACGTGGCAAGGATGCTCATCGAGGACATACGGGCAGTAGTCACGGAGGAAAAGAGGCGCAGGGCGATGGTTGACGCCATGGCCGGCCTTGAAAAGAGGCTGGGCGGAAATATTTAATTCCCGTTCATAATCAGTGTACACGTACAAATATGCCGTTTTCCGGCCTGCTTCTTCTGGACATAGGGGGGTCAGAGTGGGCGATCATAATCCTAGTCGCGCTCGTGCTCATCTTTGGCACAAAACGCCTGCCGCAGGTCTCTCGCACGCTTGGAAAGGCTATGGGCGAGTACGAAAAGGCCCGCCAGCAGTTTCAGCAAGAAATGCAAGACGCCACCGAGCAGGCAAGGAGGGATGCCGGCGTCATCAAGACTCCCAGGATAACAAGCCCCGTCGCAACAGAGCGGGAGAAACTGGAGATGATGGCAACGTCGCTTGGAATAGACCATGCCGGCAAGAGTGACGAGGAGCTTCGGTCGCTCATCTCGCAGCGCATGAACGCCTAGGCTTTCCCTTAGGAAAAACCTTAGGCTTAAATACACTGTTTTGTTAGATCGGTGTCATGTCCCAGCCGATCAACCCGTTTGAGATGGCGCTCAAGCAGCTTGACGAAGTCGCGAAACTGATAAAGCTCGACAAGGGGATGCACCAGATCCTGGCGCACCCAAAGCGCGTGCTCACAGTCTCTATACCAGTCAAGATGGACTCTGGCGAGATCAAGGTTTTCACAGGTTTTAGGTCGCAGCACAACGACGCCCGTGGCCCGTACAAGGGCGGAATCCGCTACCACCCGCAGGTCTCTATCGACGAGGTAAAGGCCCTGTCCATGTGGATGACATGGAAGTGCGCAGTTGCCGACATCCCGTACGGCGGTGGCAAGGGCGGAATCATCTGCAACCCAAAAGAGATGTCCAAGGGCGAGCTTGAAAGAATGACCCGGCGCTACGCCTACGGCATCGCTGACATCATCGGCCCGCACACCGACATTCCTGCCCCAGACGTCTACACCGGAGGCAACGAGATGGCGTGGATTATGGACACCTACTCTGCGCTAAAGGGCAACTACGTCCAGCCAGAGATAATCACCGGCAAGCCCATTCCCATTGGGGGCTCGCTTGGCAGGAACGAGGCGACCGGCAGGGGGCTGTCGTTTACCGTGAGAGAAGCGGCAAAGAAACTGAAAATCAACATGAAAAACTCGACTGTCGCGGTGCAGGGCTTTGGCAACGCTGGCCAGTTTGCGTCGCAGCTAGTGGAGGAGCAGGGCGCGACCGTGATTGCAGCGTCTGATTCAAAGGGCGGCGTCTACAACAAGGCCGGCATCTCTGTGCAGGCGTTGCGCAAACACAAGGAAAAGACCGGCTCTGTCGTCGGCTTTGCAGGCGCCAAGTCGATAAGCAACGAGGACCTGCTGGAAACCGACTGCACGATCCTGATACCGGCCGCGCTTGAAAACCAGATAAACAGCAAGAATGCCAGAAACGTCAAGGCCAAGATTGTAGCAGAAGCCGCCAACGGGCCGACGACTCCGGAGGCCGACGACGTCCTGTTCAAGAACAAGACGCTCGTGATACCGGACATCCTGGCAAACGGCGGCGGAGTGACAGTGTCGTACTTTGAGTGGCTGCAGAACCTGAGGCGCGAGTATTGGGCCGAGGACGAGGTCAACCAAAAGCTCGACAAGAACATCACCAAGGCGTTCCTCGACATCTATCACACGCACGAGGAGTATGGCGTCAACATGCGCAAGGCGTCGATGGTGTTGGCCGTCAACAGGGTCACAGAAGCGATAAAGATCCGCGGCCTCTGGCCATAATCCTTTCTTCTTTCCTTCTGTCTCTGCGCGTACGAGAGGAGGGGGCGTGCTTCCAGTGGAACCTGCCGTACGCGCGATAGTTCTTTTAAACTAGCTTTCAACAAACCTGAAATCTTCTTTCACGGTTATCAGCACTACATGGGTGTTTGTCCTTTCCACGTACGGCAAAGAAAGGTCTTTTTTTACAAAGTTGCTGAGCTCCTTTCTGTTTTTGAACTTGGCAATGATTACCATGTCCGTCAGGCCAGTAATATCATAAACTGCACAGACGTTTGGGAACCTGGCAATCTGCTTTTCAAGCTCGATTATCTTGCCCTTTGCAGCAGTTATGTCGATTATGGCAGTCAGGTCGTAGCCCAGTTTTTCGTGGTCAAGCATGGCAGAATAGGACTTGACTATTCCTCCCTTTTCCAGTTTTTCCACCCTTGCAAGCACGGTCGGAGGCGAGACTCCAATTTCCTCAGCCACCCTGCGGTAGGACATCCGGGCGTCTGACAGCAGCTTTTCCAGTATCTTTACGTCTGTCTTGTCCATGGTCATCGTGCAGGTATGGATTTAACAGATATAAAGTATTTTCTGAATCTAGTTTCCAGATTTTAACAATAACCGTCAATGACCTTATATCAGACAACTGCCTATCTTATAGCAGATATATGTCACTCAGGGAAGATTCGCAAGAGCTGCGGCAGCACAGCCCCGACGACATTGCGGGAGCCGAGTTTATACAGGTAAGGTACACGGACGTTCCAGGCCGGTTCTTGGCAAAATACGTTTTCAGCGGGACCGGGAAACTGTACGAGCATTTCAAGAGCGGAGTCGGCCTGGATGGCTCGTCGGTCAGGGGCTATGCCACGATAGACGAGTCGGACCTGCTCCTGGTCCCCGACAGGTCGACTCTGAGAAAAGTCCCTGTGCCCGGCTTTAGCGTGGCGACAGTGATTGCCGACGTGTACAGGGGATTCGGCAGGGGCAGGTTGCTCCGCGACCCCCGGCACGTGTCGCAGTGCGTGGAGGAGCGCCTCGCCAGCGAGGGCCTTGCGTGCCAGGTAGGACCAGAAGTCGAGTGCTTTGTATTTGACGACGTCGTTTTTGGCGACCGCGGGATTGAAATCGTGTCGGTGGAAGACGAAGGCGGAAGCAAGTACCCGCTCCGCAGAAAGGGCGGGTACGACGCGCCGCCCTTCCAGGACTCGCTTTTGGAGTTCAGGTTCGAGGTGGCCAAGATGCTGGAAAAATACTACTCTATAAACGTCACGAACCTGAACCACGAAGTCGCAAGCAGCGGCCAGATAGAGATCAACTTTGTGCACGATACGCTGACAAAGTCGGCAGACAACGTCCAGGTGTACAAAGACGTCGTCAGAAACGTGGCAAAAAAACACAACAAGGTGGCGAACTTTATGCCCAAGCCGGTCTTTGACGAAGGCGACAGGAGGGCCGGCGACAACGGCTCGGGTATGCACGTCAGCACGAGCCTGTGGGCCAAGTCGCCGGCGGCAGAGAACATTTTCTACGATCCTTCTGACAAATACGCCGAGTTCAGCCAAGCGGGGAGGTACTTTATCGGAGGGCTGTTGGACCACTCTGCTTCCCTGGCCGCGCTCGT
>DASUXB010000137.1:0-6897 GCA_036378195.1 Nitrososphaera sp. | reverse complement strand
TTGGACAGTTCTTGAGAAGAAATGTCTCGCAGGCAGCAGCAATCCCAGAACCGACAGAACAATGAAAACAACTTGATGAACATGATCGTTTCCCGGCGGCAATCCGCCTGCCAGATGCAATGCCCAGACGACAGGGGAGTACCAGAGGGTAAACCACGCCCATTTTTCGCCCCTTCTAAAAGCATAGAGAGTGATCATGACACCAAATATGCCGGTTCCGGTCGTCGCGACGCCAAGGGCCCGCAGCAGCAAACCCTCTTCTTCACCGGGGCCTGCAGCCTGAGGATATGCGGCAACTATTATTCCAAAGCCAAGGGTCGCAATGCCAGTGGCAAGAAGCAATATCCAGCTAGACTTTAGCAACCGCGTCTCTTGCTGCATCGCCTTTGGGCTCATGCCATCTCAAGCTCGACAACAAACGATTTAAAATGATCCATGGAACGGCAAAGCCGCTACTATGCCGCCGTTTTCACAAGGTTGATGAGAGGAGTCCAGTCCATGCGCTGGAACTCCAGCGGGTCCTTGGCGGGGTACGTGACCCAGCCCTTGACTATCGAGAATTTCACAGTTTTCGTGGTGTCGCCGAGGTTGAGCTTTACCTTGAGGAGCGTGCCCCACCTCTTTTCTTCCGAGGTGACGTCCATTATCTGCCGGAACGGCACCTCGAAATTGTCCGGGCTCTTGTCGAGGTCCTTCTCAAGGTCCTTTGTGCTATACCCTTCCGCCGGCCGGAAAACGTTCTCGCCTTCCTTGAAGCGGTTCAGCTGCCGGTGGGAATGCGCATCGTGCGCCCGGTACGTCATCTCTGTCTTGGATATGAACGCAAGGCGCCGGTCGGTTATCACCAACATCCCCTCCCTGCCGCGCTTTAGCAGGCCCTCCTCTTCTTTCCAGATCCAGAAGAGGTGCGCCTTTATCTGCTCGTCCCACTCGACCAAGTCATTCTAACAAAGCAAAAGTGTGCTAATTAAAAGTAATTGTGTGGATTAACTGCCTACTATTACCAATTTGGCCAGTTTCTTTTTCAAGCCATGCAGGTCTTTTTGGAAGTCGTATTCTTCCAGCGAAACCTCGGTGGCGATCCCCTTTTTGTTGAAGTGAATTTTTGCCCAGAGGTTGCGGCCGACAGTTTCAAACAAGGTCTGGGCTATTTCTTTTGGGAGTTTTTTGCCTTTGGATGTGCCGGTAGTGGAATAGTAAATTGTTGCATCCTTGTCCTTGTCGTAAAAGCCGATTTCCATGTTGTTGCGGCATATCTCCTGTTATGATATAAAGCGTTTCTCAGAGAGATAATGTCTGGTAAAATCTAAAAAAGAAAGAAAAGAGAAGAGAAAGAAGGACTTAACCTTCTTCCCAGCCCTTCACGAAGAGGCCGTGCTTCTTCAGTGGGACTGGCTGTCCTGGGGTGTAATCCATCGGCCTCATCCAGAAGATTGCCTTTGTCGGGCAAACGCCGATGCACGCTCCATCGGAGATGCATCTCTCTGGATAGAAGACAAATGCCTTACCCCTCTTCCATCCTTCCACCGGCTTGACTCTGAGCACATCTGGACCGAGAGCGGTGCAGATTTCTACGCAGAGCGCGCAGCCGATGCAGTGCTGTTCAGAAACATCAGGAAGTATTGCGACTGGCATCTAGTTCACTGAACGTTGTCAGTGCTTGAAACTATTTAAACTCTGTGCCGTCTGTATAACAGCGATATATGATTCGCAGTGAAAAGAGAGGCTGATCAATGCAGGCGTTGCGGGGCACCGAGGGATATGTAGCGGAGTAAACCGCCACCAATGGTCGTGGCTCTGTTCATTTGGCACAACGCAGGTGGCCTGCATCTTTTCAGCCAGTCTAGCTGGGCAGATAGACTAGGCATACATCGACATTTGTATAATATATAGAGTTCTCATGTACGCTTGGTATTCTTCCGGTCCCGGCCATACACTATTAAGCCAATTTCTGCCATCCTGCAAACATCATGACGCTCCTCCACATCGCCTTTGACGACACCGATTCTAGGGCGGGTCGGTGCACGACCCACCTTGCGTTCCGGGTCGCAGAGGAGCTGAAAAAGACGATGGGGACAGAGCTTGTCGATTATCCGTTGCTAATACGGCTCAACCCCAACATCCCCTGGAAGACTCGTGGCAACGGGGCAGTCTGCCTGCGGGCAAGAGTAAATGACGTAGGCAGGGCAGTCGATTATGTCAGGCAGGCGGTGGAGGAAGGCTCTGCAATCGGCAGCGGGGCAAACCCGGGCGTGGCGTTTATGGAAGGCGAGGTTTTGCCGGAAAAATTGAAGCAGTTCAGCGCCTTTGCCATGTGCGACGTGTCCAGCCGGCAGCAGGCCGAAAAGGTGGCAAGAGAATGCGGGATAAGGTTCTGGACGTTTGGCAACGGGCAGGGGCTCGTCGGCTCGCTCGGGGCGATGGGCTGCGCCCTCGATGGCGACCATACGTTTGAGCTCATTGCGTACCGCACGCCGGAAAACTGCGGCACTCCCCGGGTTGTGGACAATGACAGCATAATCAGGTTCAGCAAGGAAACATTCCCGTACACGTTCAACAACTATGACCGGAACCACGAAAGGGTGCTTATTGCGCCGCACGGGCCCGACCCTGTGTTCTTTGGCGTCCGGGGCGAAAGCCCGGAGGTGGTGCAGTCGGCCATGTCCAGGATTGCGCCGTCAGAAGAGCTGGAGGGCCACATGGTGTTCCGCTCAAACCAGGGCACCAACATGCACCTGCAGAACGAGCTTGATTTGCGCGCGGCCAAGGCGTACACGGCAGGGTACGTCAGGTGCAGGGTAAAGGGCAGGCCGAACGCGATAGAGGGAGGGCACGTGATGTTTTCGGTGGAACAGGCCGGCGCCGAGATGCCGGCGGCAATATACGAGCCGACCGGCCTTGCAAACGTCGCAGTCGCGCTCGCGCCGGGCGACCTCATCGAGATAGGAGTAGGTGTGCGCAAGGGCACGACTCTACATCCCAAGATACTGAACGTCGAATACTTGCTGGTAAAAGAGCTGGCGCCCGTCTACGACATCGCAAACCCGCTGTGCAAAATGTGCGGAAAGCGCATGAAGTCGGAGGGCAAAAACAAGGGCTACCAGTGCGAAAAATGCAAGTTCCGCGACCAAAAGGCGCAGAAAATAATGGTGCAAAAAGAGCGGGCGATAAAGCCTGGGCTGTACGTGCCTACGCCCAAGGCGCACCGGCATCTGACCAAGCCGCTGCACAGGTACGGCATGGAAAAAAAATCAGGATTACAACAGCAACATACAATGCATACAAAGTAGCGGGGGGTGGATTTTCCGGAAAAAGATGTTTTCCTGTTGAACCACCGATCTGCGGGTTATGAGCCCGCCGGGATGACCTGGCTTCCCCACCCCGCTGACAGCATTTCTACGGCGGGGGCATATATCTCTGCCTAAAGTCAGCGCAGGGAGCGATTGGAAATGCGCCTGCGCACAAACGCGATGACCGCGACTATTGCCGCAGTCACTATTACCGCGTACGCGATTTTTATCGCGGCGTCGTACGCGTTGCTGCAAGCCGGCTGCTCGCACAGCTGCTGCAAAAGAAGCAGCATGTCCGGCATCATGCCCATCATAGCAATTGCGTGCACCTAAAGGTTGCTAGCTAGGGTTTCCCCTCTTCCCCTTGCCGCTCTTGTTCTTGTTCTTCTTCCTGTTGCTGGCGCGCTCTTGCCTTTTCCCGCATCTCTGCAAGGCGCGACGCAAGCCACGCCTTCCAGTACGCGTCAAAATCAAGCGACGACTCGGCGGCCAAGGCAAAGATGCTTCGCAGGACAAACAATATAGGTTTATTTCTCCGCCTTGCGCGCTACGAACTGTCACATGAACGTCAAGTCTGCCGGCGACGTCGACTTTGCCAAGCGCGGGGGCGTGCTCCCCGTGATAGTGCAGGACCGCAGGACAAAGGACGTGCTGACGCTCGTCTACGCCAACAGGGAGGCGCTTGAAAACACGATAAAGACAGGGAACGCCTGGTTCTGGAGCACGTCGAGGAACAAGCTCTGGATGAAGGGCGAAGAGTCAGGAAACGTCCAGCCGGTGCACGAGATCCTGATTGACTGCGATTCGGACGCGCTCTTGTACATCGTGGACTCGGACAAGCCGATGTGCCACACCGGCGAGCGCACTTGCTTCCATAACATGCTGGAAAAGCCTTGATTTTTTCATGTTTCCTGCATCTGGTGCGGCAAAAGCCTAAAAAATTGCAGGAAATTTTCTGTTAAGCATTACAATATCAATGCACTAGAAAGTTAAGCAATACTTAAAATGTGCTTAGAGATGTTCTAATAACAAGCATTCAGAGAAAGGGCGTAAATCATGGGAAGTATCAAGTCATTAAGGTGCAGAGAATGCGGCAGGGAATACGAGCCGCAATTCCGGTACGTTTGCGAGGATTGTTTCGGCCCTCTGGACGTGACGTACAAAGACGTGTCGATAAACAGGCACACGTTTGACCTCAGGGAAAAGACCTACTGGCGATATTTCGAGCTCCTTCCCGTCGCGGACAGGGCGAACGTGGTCAGCCTCAACGCGGGACTGACTCCGCTGCAGCACGCGGACAAGCTGGGCGGGCGCCTAGGATTGAAGAACCTTTACATCAAGAACGACTCGGTCAACCCAACGTTCTCGTTCAAGGACAGGCCCGCCGGAGTCGCGGTTTCAAGGGCCAAAGAGACGAAACTAAAGGCAGTAGGGTGCGCGTCGACTGGCAACCTTGCGTCTGCGACAGCTGCGCACGCTGCAAAGGCAGACCTGCCGTGCTACATTTTCGCTCCTTCTGATATTGAACATGTCAAGATAGCGCAAGCGCTTTCGTACGGCGCCGAGTTTGTCGCAGTGGAGGGCACGTACGACGACGCAAACAGAGTCGCCTCGATAATCGGCGACTCCAAGGGCTACGGCATCGTCAACATCAACATGAGGCCCTACTACGTGGAAGGCTCAAAGACGCTCGCGTACGAAGTGGCGGAGCAGCTTGGCTGGGAGGTGCCTGACAGGCTGATAGTGCCTGTAGGCTCGGGCGCGATGCTCAACGCGATTTGCAAGGGTTTTGAAGAGCTGCACGCCCTTGGACTGATTGGAAGCGTCAAGAACCTGAAAATAGTGGCGGCGCAGCCGCACGGGTGCGCGCCGGTGGTAGACGCGTTCAAGCGCAACTCTGACGAAGTGATACCAGTAGAAAGGCCGGAGACGATAGCCAAGAGCCTCGCAATCGGAGACCCGGGTGACGGCATCTATGTGCTGAAGCGATTGAAGCAGTACGGCGGCCTTGCGGAGGAAGTCGGCGACGACGAGATAAGGGACGGGATAATGATGCTTGCGCAGTCTGAGGGCATATTCACAGAGCCGGCCGGCGGCGTTTCAGTGGGCGTGCTGAAAAAGCTGGTGGAAGAAGGCAGCATAGAGAAGGACGAAAAGGTGGTCTGCTATGTCACCGGCAACGGGCTCAAGGCCACAGAAGCAATTATAGGGGTGCTGCCGAAACTTGTCGCTGTCAAGCCGGACGCAGCCGCTGTCTCGGCGATGATCGGGTGATATTATAAGATGGCAAAAGTGGAATTTACAGTACCGTCGGTATTGAACAAGGGCCAGGGAGAGAAAAAGCTCCCCATAGAGGCTCTGGATCTGCAAGACGCGTTCAACAAGGTGTCGGAGCAGATGGGCGACGATTTCAAGCGCCGCGTATTTGACCATAACGGCAAGCCCCGCTCGCTCATCAACATCTACGTGAACGGCAAGAACATGCGATTTTCTGGCGGCATGACGACCGCGCTCAAGGACGGCGACAACGTCTACATACTGCCGGCAGTGGCAGGAGGCGCCGAGCTGACAAGCGAGGAGCTGCAGCGCTATTCGAGACAGGTGATGCTTGAGGAGATAGGCTTTGAGGGGATGGAAAAGCTCCGCGCGGCCAAGGTGTGCGTCGTCGGTGCCGGAGGGATAGGAAACCCGGTGGTGACGCAGCTGGTGGCGATGGGAGTCGGCAAGCTGCGCATCGTCGACAGGGACGTCATTGAGATAACAAATCTGCACAGACAGCACCTCTACACGGAGGACGACATCGGCAGGGTAAAGGTCGAAGCCGCCGCTGACCGCTTGCGCAAGATGAATCCTACCGTCGAGATCGAGCCTGTGCCAACGTCAGTTACGAAATACACGGCGGAGAGCATCGTCAAGGGCTTTGACCTGATAATAGACGCGCTGGACAGCGTCGACGCGCGCTATGCGCTCAACGACGCGTGCATCAAGCACAATATCCCGCTCATCTACGCGGGCGCTATCGGGATGCTCGGCTCTGTGACTACAATAATCCCGAACAAGACTGCGTGCCTGCGGTGCCTGTTCCCGGCGCTCAACGAAGACGAGATGCCGGCATGCAGCACAGAAGGCGTACATCCGTCGATACTGTACCTGGTGGGCGGAATCCAGGTGTCAGAGGCGGTCAAGATAATAACGGGCCAGCAGCCGACGCTTGTGAACAAGCTGCTGTACGTCGACCTCAACGAGCTGTCGTTTGAAAAGGTCCAGATAGCAAGGCAGGACGAGTGCCCGGCCTGCGGGACAGCGCGGACTATAAACGGCCAGCAGGTGACGGCAAAGGAGCTGATAATCGAGGAGTTGTGCGGCAGGGACCGGGGCAAGAGGACATGGACCATCACGCCGGCAAACCCCGTGCCGGTCAACCTTGGCGGCATCAGCAAGACAGCCGAGACGCTCGGCTACCAGGTCAGGACGCGAGGGACGCTCGGCATCACGGCGACAAACGCGGGCAAGATGTCTGTAAGCTTTTTGTCGAGCGGCGCGGCGACCATAGTTGGCGCAAAGGATGAAGAGGAAGCGGTAGCTGTTTACAACAATTTCATAAAAA
>DASUXB010000136.1:0-4897 GCA_036378195.1 Nitrososphaera sp. | reverse complement strand
CAGAGCTCTTCAAATCCCTTGACGCGCATAAAATTATCGACCATCAACCTCCCCGACGGCACCATCTTCTCGCAGGGCATACCTGCCGTGACAGGATTTGGAGAGATGCCCGCAGTCCATATTACGGTAGAGGCAGGAAGCACCGTCTCTTCGTCCTGCATCTTTTTTGCCATTTTCACAAAGCCCTTGCCCACCTCTGTCACCTTGGTGTTCAGGATTATAGAAATGCCGTCTTGTGTCATCTTTTTCAGAGTGTAGCTGGCCAATCGCGGATTAAGCTCTGGAAGTACGCGGTCGCGCGACTGGATGATGGTAACGTGCGGAGGCATCTCTGAAAACTGCGCTTTCAGGTTGGGATAGTATTTTATCACTTTGCGAAAGAACGAATTCAGTTCGGCAGCAGTTTCAACTCCAGACAAACCGCCTCCCACAATAACAAAGTGCAGCATTTGCCTGCGCTTTTCAGGGTCCGCCTCGATGTCCGCCCTTTCGAGCATATCTATTATGTGGTTGCGGAGCATCAGCGCGTCTTTCAGGTCCTTTAACGTAAACAACGCCGGATCCCCGGCGGCGGGAAGATTCGGAAAGTTGATGTCAGAGCCGAGCGAAACAACCAGATGGTCGTATTCGAGCGTCAGGTTGGAAGAAGATCCTCTGGAGCCGGCGGCAAAATCATCATTTTCTATCTTGAGGTTTACTTGCCTGCCCTGAACATCTATTGACGTTACGTCCGCCTCATAGAACTTGGTGCTCTTTAGCACCTGCCTTATCGGGACCACCACGTGATTTGATTCGATCATGCCTGAAACGACTTGCGGAAGCATCGGCGTAAACACGAAAAAGTTTTGCCTACTTACCAGCGTTATCTGCGCATCAATCTTTCTCTTGGCTACCATGCTCTCCAATTTTTTGGCGCAGTAGACGCCTCCAAAACCTCCGCCCAGTATCTTTTTGCTTGTTTTTGCGGTCAAGTTTCTTTTCTCCCTTGCAGGCGTCTTTGTGCAGCAGGGCAGAGGGTTAGCAGACTATACTAGAATAGAAGCAGCAATACGGCAAGCGGCTCTCGTTGTCCTCCGGCTAGTCGCGTCTCTACCGGCATCTTCATGATGTGCATTGCCACTACTATCGTTTTGCGTGAATCCTCTATTAGGTAAAGGCGTGTATACGCATCTACATCCGATTTTTTTCGATTTATCAAGAGTTTAACACAGGGGCCGGCGGCAAATGCCGCTTTTGACTGAGAGGCGAATGGCAAAGGCGGCAACATTATTGACGACAAGGGTGCCTTGACCACGTTTGCAAGTGCCCCGATTGCAATATAACGACTATGTAACATTGTTACTGCGGAAAGGGTCGTTCTCTGGCGGTTTTTTCAGAATTCTTGCATTAACTCGAAAATCTCGTCGATAAGAGTCAAGAAATATGAAAAGCAAGTTTAGCGGCCTATTACCATACATAACAAAAAATCGAGTCACATTTAAATAATTGCTTAATTATCCAATGCTTGAATAATATGGGCTCACCATGGAAAGCGCTGTCTGATGATAGCAGAAGACAGATTTTGTTGCTTTTGAAAGACAAGGAAATGACGCCAAGCGAGATTGCAAGACATTTTGATTTCACGTTGCCCGCAGTATCTACTCATTTACGAGTCCTAAGGGAAGCAGAGTTGGTTACGGAACAAAAACAGGGCAAGAACAAGTTTTATTCCATTAACCAAACGCAGACGCTTGAAGTGATGAAATTTTTTGAGAGCATGTGGGAGTACAAAATGGATTCACTCAAGGAATTTGTTGAAAACAGGGAAAGGAGGAAAAGCAAGAAACATGACTGAAAACGAAATAAGAAAAGTGATAGTGATTGATGCTCCTCCAGACGTAGTGTTCGAGGCCATCTCTGATCCGGAGGAATTGACCAGCTGGTTTCCGGATGCCGCGATACTAGAGCCCAAAGTCGGCGGGAAATTCCAGTTCATTTTTAACAAGGACTCTGACCGGCGCAATAAGAGAAACGACAGAGGTGCTTCCCCGGAAGGCAGGGTTCTTGAATTTATCCCAAACAGCAAGCTTGCATATTCTTGGCAGCACAAAGACATTGCAGATTTCCCTGAAACTGTGGTGACATGGGAACTGGAACAACTAGGCAAGAACAAAACCAGAGTAACATTGACCCATTCAGGATTTACCGGCAAAGAAGGAGATAAAGGAATCAGAGAACACAACGAAGGCTGGGATTACTTTACCGCAAGACTTGTCAAATATTGCGATGAGAAAATGATGGAGCAAAAAACAAGGAAACAGGATTTATCCACAAAAGCCAGGTCCTTCACAATAGAGCAATCGTATTACTTCAAGGCTCCTCCCAAGAAGGTGTTCCAAGCAATGACAGACCCCAAAATCCTTGTGAAATGGTTCCTTTCAAAAGCAAAGGTCGTTCCAAGGAAAGGCGGCACCTACTCTTTCGACTGGATTGGAGGATACCACATGACAGGCAGCGTAAAGCAGTTTGAAACAAACAAGGCTGTATCCTATTCATGGCATGACGAAATGCCTGACGGAGAAATGGTAGAGACCACTGCATCATTTCAGGTCGCCAAGAAGGGCCGCGGAACCCTTCTCAAATTGCGTCATTCCGGGTTCACCGACCCGGAGCACTTTGCTGAATGTTCATCGAGGTGGGCATACTACTTGACCAACATGAAGTCGGTGCTGGATTGGGGAACCGACGTTCGCTCAAAATATGACTGGTAAAAGACTGTTACCATTATCACTACACCGTTTGACCTCCGTCAACGACCATGGCGCTGCCGACGACGAATCTAGCCGCATCCGAACACAACCACATGACCGCGCCGGCGATCTCTTCGGGCCGACCCGATCTTCCGACCGGCTCCTGTGAGATCACCACTTGGCGGCCTTCAGAAGTGCCGCCGCTGAAGCGCTGCATCATCGGCGTGTCGATGTTCCCGGGACATACAGCGTTGATACGGATGTTCGAGTGAGCGTAGTCGAGAGCAGCCGCCTTGGTCAGACCTATGACGCCGTGCTTTGCGGCAACATAAGCTGCGCCACCCTTGAAGCCTTTGACCCCTGCACCAGATGAGGTGTTGACGATGGCGCCACCGCCACCCTGCTTGAGCATCAATGGGATTTCATGCTTCATGCACAAAAAGACGCCGCGGAGGTCAACGTCAATAATTCGATCCCATTCCTCTTCCGTTACCTCTGCAGCGGGCTTGGGAATGTATTCGATACCTGCATTATTGAAGGCAAAATCCAGTCGCCCGAAAGTTTCGACGGTCTGCCCAAGACAGTTCTTCACGTCTTTTGTTTGTAATACATCGCACTTGATTGCGAGCGCCTGTCCGCCTGCCTCTTTGATAATGTTGGCCGTTTCGCGGCTTCCCTGCTCGGAAACATCGGTGACGACAACGCTGGCGCCTTCGAGTGCAAAAGCAGTTGCAGTAGCTCGACCGATGCCACTTGCCGCTCCGGTCACAAAGGCAACCTTTCCTTTGAAGTTATTGCTCTTCCTCATAATTATTCACCCAATTCCTTCTTCTTATTTTTTGCCACATACCGGATTTGCTGATGCCAAGCCTTCTCCTTTCTTCCGGCGTCATCAAGAAAATTTGCTGCCGTAATCCGAAGTATCGTTTCTCTTTATCGTTAACGAGGGCACATCAAATAACAATGACTTTGTTTTGCCGGCAGCAAAGTTTGCAAACACTCTGACATTTTCAAAAAGAATTGTTTGGTAAGCGGCGTTTTATCCCTTGAAAGCCGACTTTGTATTCATGTTCAACCCTATCTTTTCAATCAACGCCTTTGTTGTATGTTCTTTGAACCGTATGCGATAGTTCTCCGTCACGATGAAACCAGATTTCCTTAACCTCTTTTCTTCAAGCAACTGTATCATTGACAAATCGACAAGCCAACGAAACAATTCTTGCATATCGTATACCAATAGGGCTCTTCGCCCTTGTCAAGTTCACGCAAAAAACCAACTACAGGACCCACTCCTACAATACGTGCATATACAAGCCTACATAAAAGAACTAAAAACTGCCACAACTACGCTTGTATTTGTAGTCCACTGGAAACGCACACGTATGAGAAAATAGTGCGGGGGGTGGGATTCGAACCCACGAATCCCTAAGGAACAGGGTTGTAGGGGCACGCGTGCCCATTCTAAGCCCTGCGCCGTTGACCGGGCTTGGCGACCCCCGCACGCGCACCTGCACAGGCAGTCAGCAGCCAAATTTATCTATTGTCACATTGCATCCTTGGTGCAGATGCAGCAGCAAAGAGCAAGATTGTTTGGTACGAACGGAGTACGCGGCGTGTGGGGGAAGGACTTTACCAGCGACCTCGTCATCGATCTTTCGTACGCCATTGCCACGTATTACAAAAAAGGTCCCATTGTAGTTGGATATGATGGGCGCAGGTCAAGCCCGGTAGTTTCAAGGCTGGTGCGCGCGACGCTCAACTCGGCCGGCCTCGACGTCGCCGACGCTGGGCTCGTACCCACGCCATGCCTGCAGTATGCCGCAAAAAAGCTTGGATACAATGGCGGAATCATGATAACGGCGTCGCACAACCCGCCAGAATACAATGGCATCAAGCCGGCAGCGTCGGACGGAGTAGAGATATCGCGGGAGGACGAGCTGGCAGTCGAGGACATTTATTATTCCAAGAAATTTGCGCAAATGGCAGGTCACGGGCGCCAGTACGTGGACGATAACGTCGTTCCCGCATACATGGAAAAGGTGCTGTCGCTTGTCGATGCTGACAAGATACGCGCCAAGAACTTTACGGTGGCGATGGACACTGGAAACGGTGCGCAGGCCGTTGTCGCACCGATGATCGCAAAAAAGCTTGGCTGCAAGGTGATAGTG
>DASUXB010000135.1:0-2484 GCA_036378195.1 Nitrososphaera sp. | reverse complement strand
GCGGTTCATCAGCTCGGCGTTCACATCTATCCACGAAGGCGTGCGCCACCACGCTATTTGCTGCAAGCCAAATTCGTCGTACTCGCAGCCTCCGTTTATCCCGCACTGGCCCCCTGCGTCAAACGTCGTAATGACGCACTTTGCAATCTTTGCCACCTGCCTGCGAAAGTCTGTGCCCGGCTCCATCCACCCGACAAACGCCACGTCCACCGGCCTTGACAACGATTCAACAGCCGCAACCTCGATGTAGTCAGGCTTGTCCGTGCCCAGCGCGTAGAATATCCCTCCTTCCTTTTCGACGCCTGACGCGCCTGGCAGGTACTCTTTTACCCTTTTCAGGAAATCCCCATAGCCACATCCGATGTCAAGGTAACTTGGATTATTGTCGTTGATCGCCTTGGCTATCGCAACAACGCGTAGCACGTCGACCTTGCGGTAGGAAAAATACGATCCGGTGAAAAACGGGAATATGTAGCGCGCATGGTGCGCCGGTGGATTATTCTCTACAAACTGCCGGTAAGCTTGTTGTGCTTTATGCAGTTCTTCCAGCTTGAAAGGCATGGCTTGTACGCGCGTGCTTCAAACCGGCATGTCCCTATATGTTGCTTCATGCGCGAGGATTTTCACCCTATAACACCGTTTACAAAACCCCATAACGCTTATTAAGTTGCATTCGCAACAGTTGCACTATGGTTAGGAAATTTGACGACTGGTGGAAGACAGTTCCAGCTGACTTGAAGGCAAAGGCTCGCAAGGGTGACGAGTCCAACAAGCCATTGCTCAACCAGGTTAACTACGTTCTTCTGCACCTTCACTTGGCAGGCAAGCACGATGCAAAGCCGACCCACGAGGAGCTGAAGGACTGGCTGCACAGTGGCCAGGTTGACGTCCTGAGACAGGGCGGCAAGTAAGCAAGAAAAACTACTCTTTTTTCCTTTTCTTTTTCATCTTTTCATCAATTAGCGCCTGCTGTCCTCTCGACTTGCAAGAAAGTTATAACAGCGTTTTGGGATATGCATAGAGTTTAAATAGTTTCAAGCACTGACAACGTTCAGTGAATTAATAGATGCCAATTGCTATACTTCCAGACGTCGATGAGCAAAGATGCATCGGCTGCGCGCTCTGCGTAGAAATCTGCACCGCTCTCGGTCCAGATGTGCTCAGAGTCAAGCCGGTGGAAGGATGGAAGAGGGGTAAGGCATTTGTCTTCTATCCAGAGAGATGCATCTCCGATGGAGCGTGCGTCGGTGTGTGCCCAACACACGCTATATTCTGGATGAGGCCGATGGAATACACCCCAGGACAGCCAGTCCCGCTGCACAAGAACGGTGTGTTCAGCAAGGGCTGGGAAGAAGGTTAAAAGTCCATCCACACTCTTTTCTCTTTTTCCTTTTTTCAAAAAACTAAACTCATATCTACTAGTTTAGCGATCATACCGCCATGTGCGACTATATGTACTACGAAGAGTTGCGCAAGCACAAGGTCAGAAAGCAGATACCGGAACCAGAGCGAGAACTGGAACAGGTAGAAGAAGAAAAGAAGCCGATAATCATCAACGCCTAGAATTCGTGTCTGCCAGCCGTAGAGGTTCTGGCAGCCACTCTCCTTTCTTTGTCATGCTTTTGGCGAGGGCAACGGCGGATTCAAGCGACACTCTATGGCCGGCACTCACGTAAAGGTTTTTCTGGCCCTCTATTACGTAGCCCAGCACATCGCCGCCAAGCTCGACATAATCGTCGTCCCTCACTTTGCCGCACAACAGGCTCTTTGCCGCGCCTATCGCCGGCTTGTCCATGATGACTCCGATGTAGCACGCAAGGCCGCATCGGCGCGGGTGCAACAGCCCATGGCCATCTGCCATGACGAGGTCGTAACGCTTCAGGCGCTTTAACGTGCGCAGGACGGGACCAGCTTCGCGCAGCATGAAGAGGCCGGGTATGTACGGGTGCTTGATCTCGCTTTTCGTGTCTGCCTGCTCGACTACTATCTTCAGGTCTGCGACATCCATGACGACTGCCGAGCAGTGTGCCACGCCTGCGCGGTACGAGACATCGACTCCGCACACGAGCCTTATGTCTTTGTAGTCATCTCTTGCGACGACCTTTCTTGCAATCTCTTTTTGCTGCCGGACTGCGGCAGCCGGGGTAGACGGAAGCCTATAGCCTGTCAATCACGTGATCTGAATAATCCTCTACGCGGGCCTTTAGCTTTGCCTCCTGCACGGCCTGCTTCATAAAGCCGTCGGCGACGATTGTCACCTCGTCAAACTTGCTCGCAAATGCCGCGAGCGACTCTACAAACGACTGGTAGTCGATTGTGCGCCTCTCTGCCCTCGGCGTCAGGTTGTGCGACGCAGGGAACACGTCGGATATTTCCGCCGGGATGATTCCGAGGTACGGGTTGTATGTCGCAATTTGCGCGTCCGGGAATTTCTTGGCAAGCGCCTTGAAGCCTCTCGTCGCGTAAAAGGGATGGACCTCGCCT
>DASUXB010000134.1:0-8488 GCA_036378195.1 Nitrososphaera sp. | reverse complement strand
AAACGCGTCGCTGCTGTCAAGTTCCAGCCTTGACCTGACAGACTCGACCTCCTCTTTAGTAATGCCATAGTTTGGTAGTTCGTCAGAGTGGAACACGCCTCCAAGGTCGTAAAAGCGCACGAGCTCGCCCAGCTCCTTTCCAAGCCTGATGCCCGGGTACGGCTCGTACCCTATCATGCCCGCAAAGCCCCTGACGCGGATTGCGCGGAAAACCGGCCTTGCACCTTCAAAGATTTTCTTGACGACCTTTGACTGCGACTTGCTCAAAAGGTCCGTAACGTCTTGTACCCTGTCGCCTATTCCGTCCTTTGAGATTTTATTTTCGAGCCTTTCAGCGATGAGGACAAGCCCGTGCTGCCTCGTCGCCTCGTGCTCTATCACTTTTATCAGCTGGTCAAGCTGCTGGACGCCTTTTACCTCGACCACCGCGCCCCCGAGGATGGAGACGTTGACGTCCTGCCTGATGCTGCCAAGCCCTCTGGCGACCCTCTTGCTTGCCCGGAGCAGCCTTCCAAGCGTGAGTGCCACCTGCATTATCTCGTCGGGCTTGCCGGTTACCGGCTCTAGCGCGATTTCGACAAGCGGGACGCCCAGCCTATCAAGGCCGTACTTTCTTGTCTGTCTGTCGTCACCGAGCACCTTGGATGCGTCCTCTTCAAGGCAGATGCTCTGCACGCCGACCTTTTTCCCTGCGACATCAAGGTGGCCGCCGGAAGCAACCAGCATCGTGCGCTGGAAACCGCTGGTGTTGGAGCCGTCTATCACTATCTTGCGCATGACGTGGACCTCGTCCATGACCCGGGAATGCAGTGCAAGCGCAAACACGAGCGCAGTCTCTAGCGCTTCCGGGTTGACCTCGTGCGGCGGCTCCTCGTCTGCCTCTACCAGGCAGCTCGTGCCTGCCGACGCGTGGTACTCTGCCAGGCGCATCTTGGAAAACTCGAACATTGCCGCTGGGTCGTAGGCGCCAAGCTCGCTCTGCGTCGGCCTGAGCCTGCGCACAAAAGTCCGGCCGTACGTCTCGGCCTCTCTGCAAGAGCAGTTGCAGAACAGCTTGCTCCTCGTTGCAAGCTGCTGGTGGATTTCAAATCCAACCTTCATGTCGATTGACGCAGGATCCGGTGCCGCTGTCACTGCATGAAAAATTGCCCCGTGCACGTATTAAGCCTTGCCCGCTAGATAGGGATGGCCGACGAAATCTCGTTTGCAAGGTTTTCCTGCATCGTCTTTTTTGGGTCTTGCGCGTTGGCAAGCGCCCACATCGCCTTGACGACCGCGGTTTCAGAAATCATGTCAGACAGCGGGACGACTCCGATGCCAAGCAGGTCGCGGCCCGTGTCGTACACGGTCATCCTGACCCTGCCCCAGATGCACTGCGAAGTCATGAACATGTGCACGCCCTTTTCCGCGGCTTCTTTTAGCACCCCGAACATGTTCCTGTTGACGTGGCCAAGGCCGGTTCCCTCAAACACCATCGCCCCGCATCCCGAAGAAATCAGCCAGTAGACCATCATTGGGTCAAAGCCGGGGTGGTATTTCACAAGCGCCACCCTGCTGTCAAACGACGACTGCAGCTTTAATTCGCGCTTGCCTCTCTGTGCAAGCACTATCCCATTCTCCTGCTGCATATCTACCCTGCCGTCCTTTACGAGCGCAACAGGCGTCACGTCTATGGACTCGAACGCGTCGCGCCTGCTCGTGTGGTTCTTTCTCACGCGGGTGCCGACGTGCACAGCGACGGCGTCATCGGAGGTGCCTGCGTGCATCGCCACAAACACGCCTGCCACCGGCGCCTTTGCAGCAAAAGTTGCGGCTCCGATAAGGTTCAATGCAGCGTCAGACGACGGCCTGTCCGAAGACCTCTGGGCGCCTACGAGCACCACTGGGATCGGCAAGTCCTGCAGGGCGAAACTGAGCGCCGCCGCGGTGTAGTGCATCGTATCGGTGCCGTGCGAAACCAGTATCCCGTCGTACTTGCCCGACCTGACCTTCTCTGCAATCCTGTCTGCCATCGCGGTCCAGTGGCTTGGGTTCAGGTTCTCGCTGTACTCGCTCATGAGCACTTCGGGGTCCACGGAGGCAATGCCGGCAAGCTCTGGCACGGATGCGTACAGCTCTGACGCCGACAGCGCCGCCCTGACTCCTCCCGTCCTGTAGTCTATCTTGCTTGCTATGGTCCCGCCGGTGCTGATGAGCGCGATTTTTGGAAGCGTATCGTCACCCCGTTTGTGTTGTGGGGCTGGCTGCGCCGTCACCGCTTCGACAGTGGCCGGGCCTGCAATCTTTTTTATCGTCTTTATCTTGGATACTTCAATTCCTGTGTTGTAGCCGCTTTTCAGCTTTATCACGATGTAGCAATCGCTTGCCGACTCGTAGCGCGGCATGAGGACGCCTATCGTCGTCTCGCCATCATCGCCGGTCGATACCGAAATGGTGTCGCCGGCAGAGACGCCGTGCCTGGACAGCAGGTCCGCGCCTGCCCCTCTGTACGAGCCGCCTGACAATACGTTTTCAGAATCCACTTGCTGGCTATATTAATAATTAGATTCTCTTGCTTTAATCAAAAGTCGGAAGACCCGCCGGCGCTGTAGGGGTTGCCCTTTATTGATACCACATAGTCAAGGTCGTTTATCCGCTTCAAGAGTTCTAGATCCAGCGCGTGTGTTACAATGATCTTGGTGTTTTGAAGGTAGAAACCGGGTGCCATGCCTGTCACGTTCAGTATATCTCTCCTGATGGAATCTATGTTCTGGTCGGGTTTGATGACTGTCTCTAGGGTATAGATTGGCTTCTTTTCTGTTTTCCCGCGTATTATCAATCCTACTACCGTCCGTGGATCTACTTTTGGAAATACAATCTTTAACGCATCATCAAGCGTGTTAAACTTGTCCACCACTTCCTGTATTGTCGCTGGTGTTGGTGTTGTAGTAGTGCTCAATTTTTACCGAGATTATTTGGGGCTTGGCAGTTATAATAGCCTGTTAACCACTAACACCGGGCCGGGTGGGACGATTTCTGCAAATGCTGTAGGCATCATTGGATTTTGCGTCACTGGGCGCGCTCGGTAATCTCGATGTTGCGCTCTTCGAGGATCTTGAGCACTGCCTGCTCGATGTCTTTGGTCGTGATGTAGCCAAAGTCCCACGCGTCGATAAAGTTGCGGTACTCGCCTTCAAGTGTCTTTGCGGTGTCCTGGAACTCGGCCATCTTGGCAAGCGTGTCCGGCGAGCGGAACCCCTTTGCGACCATTATCGGGCAGCGCTGGTCGCCCCCGATTGGGATGTACCACGCGTTCTTGGCAAACTCGTACCTGCCGTCCTTTATCATGTTGTACATGCGCATGAGCTCGTCGTTTGACAGTTTCGTCAAATCCGCGTACCAGAGCTCTTCTGCGACCGGCTTTTGTTGCTGTACTCCTCCTCCTGCTTTGCCCAACAAGTGCTCGCATATACTTAGCGCTAGCTAGTCATATACTTTAGTGATGACGATGATGTACGTGATCGCGTTGCGCCACAGCCTTGACCCTTTCGACGCCGTCTATTTGTTTTATGGCCTTGGCGACTGGCGCCGGAACCAGTTCCTGCCACTTTTCGCCTTCTGCCATCCTGCGCCTCACCTCAGTCGCCATCCACTGGCTGCGCTCCTGCAGCGGGGGCTCGACCGTCTTGACGCCCCTCTCTCTGAACAGGAGGAGCGTGAACGGGTCGTTTGCAAACACGACGTCGTATCTTGGCACCAGCATGTCGACCTGCCGCGTCCAGAGCGAATGCACGTCGACGTCGGGGACGGGTATCGTCATTATCCTTTTGATGTCGACGTCCTTGTCGGCCTTTAGCGCCGCCCTAATCATGGCGATACGCTCGCCGGCGGTAAACGGGTTTCTCTGCTCGTGGCTCTTTTGCGCGCTACCGACCACTATTACCAAGTCGTCGACGGATTTCAGCGCAAACTTGACAGTGGCAAGGTGGCCCAGGTGGAAGGGCTGGAACCTGCCGACAAAGAGGCCGGTGGTGACCACGGCATCTCCCTTGTGCGGGCGCTAATTTAAAGACATTTTCACTACGCCTCGGCGGTAGTCACGCCTTCCAACGCGGGGGCTATCTGCCCTGCCGCCAGCTCGATGAGCTTGGCCCTGTCCGGGCTTGAATTCACAAGGATAATGTCCGTAAAGCCAAGGTCTGCATACTTTTGCAGTTTCTTTATCCCTTCTTCCGCGCTTGACATCACGAGCATCATCTTTTCCAGCGTGTCGTTTCCGACCACCTGCCCGTTTTCTTCGATGTCGCGGGGGTCAGGATAGTCGACGTCGAAGAACGCCTTTATCGCGGCGCCCTTCCAGTATCCTATGGACTCTAGCGCCTTTTGCCTGTCCTCGTCGTACGAGGCAGGCATGAGCACCGCCTTTAGCATCGAGTCGGGGTCCTTGCCGGCCTGCTTTGCCCCCTGCTCAAACGCGGGCAACAGCCGCTCCTTTATCAGGCCGGGGTCAAGCTCGTTCGTTACAAGCCCGTCGCCTTCCGCCCCTGCAAGCTCGGCCGACCGCCTGCCAAGAGCAGCCACGTAGAGCGGTATTTTTGTTTCCGGCTTTGTGTACAGGTTTGACTTTTTTATCGTGTAGTACGTGCCTTCAAAATCCACCCAGTCTTGGTTCCACAGCTTTTTGATTATTTTTATCGCCTCCTCAAGCCTCCCGAACCTCTCCGGGTACGAGGGCCACTCGTTGCCTGTCGGGACCTCGTTGAGCGACTCGCCGGTCCCGACCGTAAGAAACGTCCTGCCCGGAAACATGTTGTCAAGCGTGGCAAACACCTGCGCGACTATTGCGGGGTTGTAGCGCAGGATCGGGGCGGTGACGGACGTGCCCACCTGTATATCGTCGGTGCGGGCAAGAGCCGCGCCAAGCCACGGCCACGTCGCGCCTCCCGACGCGCCGGTGTGCCACCACGGCATATAGTGGTCGCTCGACCAGCATCGCTCAAGGCCGTTTTCCTCCATCAATGCCACGTCTTTCAGCAGTTCTCTTGAATTTACCTGCTCGTGCGCCACCATGAATGAAATCCTGACCATTACCGGAAAAGCTCGGCACGAAATCCTAAAGGAGTTTTGCCTGCTTTTGCCGTCCGATTTTTGTACGTTGTTGGCAACCAAGAAATAAGAGCAGGTGCGAAAAATCACCTGCATCTGTATATGGAGCCGGTCATCAAGATAGACGGGTCGCAGGGCGAGGGCGGAGGCCAGATACTGCGCACCGCGATCTCGCTCTCTGCGGTGATTGGCACGCCCGTCGAGGTGACTGGCATCCGGGCCAAGAGGGAAAACCCCGGCCTGCGGCCTTCGCATCTTGCCGCGGTAAAGGTGGTCGCAGAACTTTTTGGCGCGACCGTTGAAAACCTCCAGGTCGGGGCAAAGTGGGTGCGCTTTTCACCTTCTGCTGGCAGGTTCGCCGGCGGCCCGCGCAGGGTGGACATTGGCACCGCCGGGAGCATATCGCTCACGCTGATGGCGGCAATCCCCGCAGTCTCGCTGTCCGGAAACAGCCTTGAAATCGAGATAACCGGAGGCACCGACGTCAGGGCAAGCCCGACGACCGACTATATGCGCTATGTCGTGTCAGAGGCGTACAGAAGCGCGGGGATAAAGTTCTCGCTGGACGTGCTGAAAAGGGGATACTACCCGAAAGGCGGAGGCATCGTGAAAGCAACAATAGAGCCGTGCGACAAGCCGGCGCCGGCAGAATTTGTAAACGGCAGGGCCGTTGCGCCCCGCATAACAAGCGTCTGCAGCCAGCTTCCAAAGCACGTGGCAGAGAGGCAGATCTCGTCCGCGCTCTTGGCGCTTGAAAAGAGCGGGATAAAATGCACAAACTATGCCGCGTCTTTCGAGACCGCGCTTTCGCCGGGCACGTCGATACTCGTCTACTCTGCGTCTGACTTTGGCGGACCCTTTGTCGGAGGCGACTCTATAGGCGAAGTGGGAAAACGCGCCGAGCAGGTGGGGCAGGAGGCTGCCGCAAGATACCTCGAAAGCACGCTTGCCGGGGCCGCAGTCGACCCGTTCCTTGCAGACATGCTCGTTGTGCCACTATGCCTTGCAAAGGGCATATCGAAATACAGGACGTCTAGGGTGACAGAGCACCTGCGTACAAACCTGCAGGTAGCACAGCAAATGACAGGCTGCAGGTACGAAATCGCGCAATCTGGCAAAGATTCCGTGGTAACGATAGAGGGCGGCAGTAGCGCCTAGAACCCGCCGCTGTTCAGCAGAGCGGCGAGCAGCAGTATCGCCAACGACAAAAACACGATTATCCTTCCAAGGTGGATTATCTTGGAGCGCACAGACTGCACGTACACGGCGCCGGCGTTCCCCGACAGGATCTTGCGCTCCATTTCTGCGTTCAGTATGCGCACGTGGACAACGTACGCGCCCACGCTTGCAAGCACCAGTATTATCTTTATCAGGAGCAGGACGCCGTAGGTAGAGTCGAGGAGCGCGCCGGGCTGGGAAATGAACGCCCTTGCATTGTATATCCCAGTCACGATGAGGATTGCAAACGCCGGCACTGTCACCTTGTTGAACTGCCTGCCGAGCTTGACCATCAGGCCGACGAGCTCCTCCACCGACTTGGTGTGCGACCTCAGGACAGGCACCGCGACTGCCGCTATAAAGATAGAGCCTCCCACCCATATCGACGCGCAGATCAGGTGGACCCACATGACTAGGCCGTCAGCAACAGCCAATGAGAAAGAGCCACGCCACTGCACTATATTATCGATGCTGCTCTGTACGAAGAAAGGTTTTAATGCGCTCCATAAAGAGCATAGCCCGTGCTCATAGGCCCGAGAAGAGCCGTGCTCATCGGCGTAATCGCCGCAGTCGCCATCACCATTATCCTGATCCCGCTCATCTTTACGCTAAACGCGCCGGACTTTAACAAGGTAGACGTGCGGTTCTCAAACGTGACGATAACAGAGCCGACGCAGCAGAACATGCAGGTCCGCGTCGTCTTTACCATAACAAACCCGACAGACGTGACGATAACGACTGCCAAGATAGACTATGAGTTGTTCGCCGACGGGCAGTCCCTTGGCACGCACACAAAGTCGTACGAGGACGTCCCGCTCAACGGCAGGCCGGCGATATTCTCGCAAGGGTCCGTTCCAATACCGGACGACTTTACTCTATCGTACGACGACAAGATTGCAAGCATCTACAACAAGATAAAGGACAACCCCGGCTCGATAAAATGGCGTGCAAGCGGCACGACGGAGATCGACTCGACCCTCACGATAGCCACGAAGGACTTTAACAACGGGCTTTAGGATTTAAGAAGAGGGAAAAGTGCGGTCACCGGGATTCGAATTCCCGCCCAATTTTCTTTTGAAAAACCGGGTCCCGGGTCGCGGGCTTTCTTCGCGCGTAACGCGCGTGGAAGGCCAGCGTCCTAGACCAAACTAGACGATGACCGCACTTGGACTAGCGAAAGTAGCAAGGGTATTAAATCCTTATCAGTCCGGGAAAATGATGTTCAGGACTACATCCACCGCCTTGTTCGTCAGCTTGCGCTTGTAGTACTCGCCGCCCTTTTTCGGGGCGTCAAGGGCCTTTTCCTGCTCGACTTCGTGCACCGGCCGGTGGTCCAGCGCGCCGTAAAACTGCGTCTTTATCCCCTTCATCTTGATTGCAGTCGTGTTGTACGTGTCGTGCAGCCACACCGACGCTATGAAATAGACCATTGGCGGGTTTGGCTTTTTGCTTATCATGTCATAGATATAGTCGACAGTCTGCCCGATGTTCTTGGACTCTGAATCGATGGCGATTATCTCTGGTTTTACGCCGCCCTTTACCAAAAGCTCTTTTACCTTCTCTGACGGGCCCGGCTCTCCTACAATCATGACCATCGTCTTGTGCTTGTCCGGCCTTGACTTCATTATGATGTTGTACGTTTCAAGGCCAATGTTAACGCGCTCTTGCACATAGTCCGGCAGGCTGCTGCCGTCCGCGGACTTGCCCCTGTGGATTGCGTACAGGACAAGAAGGTTGCCGTCGGTGAACCGGTACTCTGACATGGCAGGCACCAGTCTTGCCCGACAACGCCAATATAACTATTTCAGAATCAGAAGAACGAAGCCGCCACTTTTTTCGGGGCGCATATCTGCCGTTCCAGCTCGTCAAGGCGCTGGAGCGACTCGGGGCTTTTTTGCAGGTCCTTGAAAGTCTTGTCGTGGCGGACCTTGCGCACGACTGCCATGACTTCCTCGTGCGTCACGCCATGCTTGATGTCGTACTCGATCTGTTTGGCGCAGCTAGAGACGGTGCTGTATTTTTTGTAGTTGCGTTTTTCAAAAGAGGAGGCGTCAGGGGAAACGCCCTTGACATAGCGAACAATTACTTTTTCAACGTGTTCAAGGTGCCAATCTTTCATAGCATAATTGTTAGCTTTCATGGCGCACAGTGTTAGTGTATGAGGCTATTTAATCTTATTACGTTA
>DASUXB010000133.1:0-5099 GCA_036378195.1 Nitrososphaera sp. | reverse complement strand
CAAAGGCAAATGTTGAGCAGGTAATTCACACCTTCAAGAGATACAAGATGGGCTGCAAGGTAGTCGGCAGAATAGAGAAAGGTGCAGGCGTCGTCGCAACACTGGAAGGAAAGAAAAAGCAGGCGCTCTAGAGAGAGCCTTCCAAAAATTAATATGCGAACAAAGGCATTTTTGAAAAACATTGCTTGCCGCAGCAGCCGACTCTGACCCGAACTACCAGCAGGCGTGCAAGGCCATAGCCGCGCGCGTCGAAAAGCAATCGCTGTCGGCCGGCGAGGTGCGCCAGGTTGTAAGAGAAGTCGCGTCTTCCTTCCACCTGTCGACGATGCCGAAAAACGAGCACATCATAGGCTACCTACCTAAGGACAGCAGATATCGAAAAATGCTGATGGTCAAGCCGGCCAAGACCGCCTCTGGCGTGGCCGTCCTAGCGGTGATGCCAAAGCCGTACGAGTGCCCTCACGGCAAGTGCATATACTGCCCCGGCGGCATCGAGTTCAACACGCCGCTTTCGTACACCGGGACAGAGCCGGCCACAAAGGCTGCGCAGAAATTCCAGTTCGACCCGTACGAGCAGGTATCGTCAAAGATGAAGCAGCTGCAGTCGCGGGGCCACGACACGGGCAAATCCGAGATGGTCATCGTAGGAGGGACGTTTCCTTTCATGCCCGGGGGCTACCAGCGCGAGTTTGCCAAGTCCTGTTATGATGCTTTGAACGGTTTCAGGTCGAAAACCCTGCAGGAGGCAATGGCCGCAAACGAGCGTGCACAGAACCGCTGCGTCGGCTTTACCGTCGAGACAAAGCCAGATTATTGCAAAGAGCCGCACGTCGACCTGATGCTGGAGCTAGGGGTCACGCGCGTGGAAATCGGCGTGCAATCATTGGATGATAGAGTCTACAAACTTGTGAACAGGGGCCACACGCTTGATGACGTTGTCGATGCGTTCCGCATCGCCCGCGACTCGGGCTACAAGATAGTGGCGCACATGATGCCCGGGCTCCCGGGCTCTTCGCCGGACAAAGACATTGCCGATTTCAGGCGATTGTTCGAGGATGAGGCATTCAAGCCTGACATGCTCAAGGTCTACCCGACGCTCGTGCTAGAGCACACCGGCCTGCACCAGCTCTACAGCGCCGGCAAGTACCACGCATACTCTGACGATGACCTTGTCGGCGTGATTGTTGAAATGAAGAAAATGGTGCCAGAGTATGTGCGCATAATGCGCGTCCAGCGCGAGATCGAGTCTGACGACATTGTTGCGGGGCCAAAGAGCGGCAACCTGCGGCAAATAGTGCTTGAGCGTTTGAAAAAGGACGGCCGCAGCTGCAACTGCATAAGGTGCCGGGAGGCCGGCTTGCAGAAAAGGTATCCCGCGGAAGGCGACGTGGTGATGAAAAGGACGGATTACGTTGCGTCGGGCGGAAAAGAGGTCTTTCTCTCGTACGAGAGCGCCGACGGCAAGACCATCCTCGGATTTTTGCGCCTGAGAAAAGTAAACTGCCCGCACAGGCAGGAGCTAAAAGACGCCGCCATAGTCCGCGAACTGCACGTGTACGGGCAAGCGCTTGGAGTCGGCCTTGACGCCGATAGTTCGTCTTACCAGCATCGGGGCTACGGGATGAAGCTCATGCAGGAAGCAGAAAGGATTGCTAAGGACGAGCTTGACGCGGGAAAAATCCTAGTCATCAGCGCGGTCGGGACAAGGGAATACTATAAAACACGACTAGGATACCGTCAAGACGGGGCTTACGTTTCAAAAGTGCTATAGACATGAAAGAAGATAATCAACAGCAGCAGATTGTGATTGGCAAGGGCACGTGGCTTGACAAGGTAGCGGACACGCTGGTAAAGAGGGAGAAAAAGCTGGGCCGCAAGCTCGACCTGATAAGGGTGGAAAGCGGCCTTGGAGCCTCCGGCATCCCGCACATTGGAAGCATGGGAGACGCCGCCAGGGCGTACGGAATTGCGCTTGCTCTGCAAAACATGGGCTACAATGCCGAGCTTATCGCATACTCTGACGACATGGACGGCCTGCGCAAGATACCCGCCGGCCTGCCCGACTGGCTCAAGGAGCACATCGCAAGGCCCGTTTCGGAAATCCCGGATCCTTTCGGCAGCTGCCACGCGTCGTACGGCGCGCACATGAGCAGCCTTCTCCTCGACGGCCTTGACAGGGCCGGGATAAAATACCGCTTCCAGAGCGGGCGTGAAGCCTACAAGTCTGGAAAACTCGTCAACCAGATAGACAAAATATTGCAGAGCAGCGAAAAACTTGGAAAAAAGATAGCCGAGTTTGTGGGCCAGCACAAGTACGTAAATGTGCTTCCCTATTTCCCGGTATGCTCCAGTTGCGGCCGGCTGTACACTGCAGCTGCGGAAAAATACCTGCCTGATGAAAAAAAGGTGGCGTACACCTGCAAGGGAAGCAGAATAGGCAAGAACGAGGTCGCCGGCTGCGGCCACCACGGCGAGGCAGACATTGCAAAAGGCGAGGGCAAGCTTGCCTGGAAGGTCGAGTTTGCAGCGCGCTGGCAGGCGTTTGACGTCCGGTTTGAGGCGTACGGCAAGGACATCATGGATTCCGTCCGGGTAAACGACTGGGTCTGCGACGAGATAATTGGATATTCGCATCCGCTGCACGTGAAGTACGAGATGTTCCTCGACAAGTCGGGCAAAAAGATAAGCAAGTCCGCGGGCAACGTGCTGACTCCGCAGATGTGGCTCAGGTACGGCACGCCCGAATCGATACTGCTATTGCTGTTCAAGCGCATCGCCGGCACGCATCACGTCGGGCTTGAAGACGTGCCGGCCCTGATGGACGAGTACGACTCGTACGAGGACCTCTACTTTGGCAAGGTAAAGGAGGACAACTCTGCAAAACTGACCAAGATAAAGGGCATCTATGAATACATCAACAAGCTACAGCCGCCAAAGCAGCCGGCGCCGCACGCGCCCTACCGCTTTCTCGTGCAGCAGGCGTCGATATACCCCGGCAGCGACCCGGATAGGCTTGAAAAGGTGTTTGCGCGTTTGGTAAAGTACGGGATGGCCAAGGAAAAAAGCGACGCCATAATGCGCAAGATCCAGCTAGCCGCAAACTGGGCGGACGACAATGCCAGCAGCCCCGACGAAAAGTTCGAGGTGCAGCTGACAGGCAGCCAGCGCAAAGCAGTTACCGAGCTTCTTGACATCCTGAAGGAATTCTCTAGCGTGCAAGAGACGCCAGAAAATGCCAAGGCTCTACAATCAAGGGTGTTTGACATAGCCCGGGCAAACGGCATGGAGCCAAAAGAGTTCTTTACCCTGCTGTACAGGATGTTTCTAAACGCCGACAGGGGACCGAGGATTGGCAACTATTTCCTCGACCTGGGCGTAGAGCGTGTATCTTCGGTGCTAAAGCGCCACCTCTAGCGTGCAATTTACTTAAATAGAGTAACAGCCAAGGTACAGCGGCCTTGGTAAACCGCAAGTTTGCAGACAAGCCGCCCATGATAGCCATCCAGGGCGCCTGCATCGACTTTGAAAAAGAGCACGCTAGGATAATGGAGTTTATCGGCGGCTTGGAGTGGGGCGCGCACGCAAAAGGAAACGTCGAGTGTTCGTCTGCCGGCAAGGCCCTTGGGTGGGACTTTTTCATGCTGTATTTTGAGCCGGATTTCGTAGAAGTGCTCCTTGACGTCTACCCTGAAATCAACAAGCAGGAGGCAAACACCATCGAGGACTGCTTTGTGCTCTGGCTCGCAAAAATGATGAAAAAGAAAAAGCTGGACTATAACTTGAAGCTCAAGGATGTCCCGTACGAGCAGACGCAGGGTTTCAGGCTCAATCCCGACCACTATCGGAACGACGAGTGGATGGAAAGATATCGCTAGCCGCAGCGTCAAATTTATAGCGCATCCAAGTCTTTTCTGTCGTGCGCGGAGTAATCTTTGACCTTGACGGCGTGCTCGTAAACTCGATGCCGTCGCATTCGCAGTCGTGGGTTGAAGCGTTCTTGAACGTTGCTAACGTCAGGATAGAAAGGCGCACTCTGTACGTGCTTGAAGGGATGCGCGGCGCAGAACTGACAGAGAAAATACTCGCAGACCACAATTCGGACCTGTCGCTTGCCAAGAAGGTTATTGAGGAAAAAGACCGTCTCTTCAAGCAAAAGGAGCGGCCAAAGGCATTTGAGGGTGTGAAAGAGATGATAGAAAGCCTTGCATGTTTGAAGGCGGTAGTGAGCGGCTCCAACAAGCACGATGTCGAGTCAGTGCTTGACGAGACAACCGGGAAAGAAAAATTCGACGTTATCATAACTGCAGACGACATCAAGAAGGGCAAGCCCGATCCGACGGCGTTTAACACCGCGCTTTCAAGACTGCGTGTGTCATCCAAGGACGCAGCAGTGGTGGAAAACGCGCCCCTTGGCGTGCGCGCTGCAAACAACGCTGGCATACAGTGCTACGTCGCCCTGAACAACACGCTGCTTTCCCGCACCGACTTTGAAGGCATCATCCCAAAAGACAGGATATTTGAAAAAACAAGTTCATTAGAGGGCCTGCTAAAGGAGATGTGCAGACGGCAATGAAGGTTTTCATATTTTCCCACGAGTCAGACCTCGACGGGCTCTACTCTGCCGCAATTGGCCTGATACGCTACCCGCAGGCGGCGACAGTGTTCCTAGGCTACGGCGTGGAGAACATGCAAAAGATGGGCAATTTTCTCTATTCCGCCACGCATTTTTCAAAGGAGCGCGGGCTTGTAATCGTCGCGGACCTCGGCCTGAATGACGACGCGATAGAGACCTGCCGACAGATATTTGCAGACGCGTCGCGCAACGGCTGGAAGCTGATGTGGGTCGACCACCACCCATGGTCGCAGGCCGCAATCGACGCGGTAAAAGAGTACGCGGAACTGGTTCACGACCCGTCTGGAAACAAGTGCGCTGCAGACCTGATGTATGAAAGGCTGGTGCCGGAAAACGACCTTGCGAAAAAACTGGCGAGCATGGCGCACACTATGGACTTTTTCACAAAGGACCAGTACCTCACGCCGATAACGGAGCTGATACGCTACTACCAGAATTTCCCTGACTTTTACGAGCGGCTCGCAGC
>DASUXB010000132.1:0-8146 GCA_036378195.1 Nitrososphaera sp. | reverse complement strand
ACCCTTTATAATGTGATTCGGCGCTCGCCCGGCGCACCAAGGCCTAGTTTCGTTTTTAGAAATGAACGGCTGCCAGGTTGCGGGGTTGCCTTCGTCGGTGTGCGGCCCGTGGATCTTGCAGGTTTCAAGGTGCGCCCATTCATGGTTTATGACCTCTGAATTGTGATCTGCAATCGCGTATCCCTTGTCGATCCACGCCTTGCCCAGAAGGAGGCTGTAGTCAAAAGTGGATGGGACGGTTGAATACGTCTTTAGCCAGAGGTTCCATTCTCACCGGTCCGAGATCAGTGAGCCGGCTTTCTTGTCGGCTGTCGACGAAAGGTCGTACACAAAGACAAACATGTCATTCGGGTACATGATCCTCAGGTTTTTCACGGTGCGGTCAAAGGTCAGCAGGCTGACGTGCGGAAAACACGACACTTCAAGGGACGAGTTGGTGTACGGGGCATATCCGTACTTGTTCAGCATTATGCCCTGCCTGAGTTCCCACGCGCTTTCGTCGGTGCACAAAGGCTTGGTTATGAACACCCGAGTGTGGATGTCCTACTGTTTTTCTGCGGCCGCGCTGCCTGGCGGTTGGAAGGCCAGGACTACTATCATCATTATCAAAAGAAGAGATGTAGATATTGTTGCTGCGCCTGTTTTTTTTCTCGACATGTGCTTCGGACAGGCTGCCGGCAGAATTATCCGGGTGTATGTTTCGCTGAACGAGTAGGCTGCAGGCGCGAGGGCCGGCCAGGCTGCAGGACAGTACGTCCCGTAAAAGACATAATAATGCTGAAATACACACCTGCTTCAGATCTTGGCTGACAGCAAAGGCTACTATGCCATACTTGGCGTGCCAGAGAGGGCAAGCCAGCTAGAGATCAAAAAGGCGTACAGGCGCCTCGCAAGGAAATACCATCCCGACAGGAACGGCATGTCTCATGCCGAGGACATGATAAAAAAGATAAACGCGGCGTACGAGGTCCTGTCTGACAGCCACAAGCGCGAGCTGTACGACAATTCGAGCTTTGGCGACGTGGCCACAGAGCCGGCGGCGCAGCAACAGGAGGCGCCCGTGCAAGAGCCGCATCAGCACGTACAACAAGAACATGCCGAGTATGCAGAGCACGAGCAGCATCAGCCCAGGGCGAAAAAAGCTGAGGCAAAAAAGGACACTGATTTTTACAGCGGCCCCACGTACATAGAGACCCCAAAGAGCAGGTTCCACATAATCGTCGAGCCGTCGCTTTGCATGGCGTTTGGCAGCTGCGAGACGCTTGCGCCAAAGGTGTTCGTCGTGGAAAAGAACAAGCGCGTCAACCCAAAGGCGAGGGTTGAGTCGGAGGCCGGCGCCGACTACGAGACGATCCACGCGGCGGCGCAGATGTGTCCCACCAAGGCCATCAGGATAATCGATAGGTACACCGGTGAGCAACTCTTCCCATAACTTAAATTGCAGAACGAGACTGCGTGTACCTCATGAAGCTTTACTGCGTCGGTTGCGGCCCCGGAGACCCTGAGCTCCTGACGGTCAGGGCCGTGAACCTGATAAAGGGCGCAGAAGTGATATTTGCGCCGACTGCAAGGGAGGGCAAGCCTAGCATCGCGCTTTCGGTAGTCGAGCAGTACGTCGACAAGGCTGCCAAGTCAGTCAGCCTGGTTTTTCCCATGGTAAAAGACAAAGAGTCGCTCAAGGACTATTGGGTGCGGAATGCCGGCGAGATTGCCTCCGCAGTCAGGTCCGGAAAAAAGGTCGTCTACCTGACGGTGGGCGACCCTGCGCTCTATAGCACGTGGATATACATACACCGCGAGCTGAAAAAGAGCCACTCGGATGTCGAGGTGGAGATAGTGCCCGGAGTGACTTCGATATTTGCGATTGCAAACAAGGTCAAGATAAGCCTGGCAGAGGGCGACGAGACCGTGGCTGTCGTCCCGGCGTGCTATGACATGGAACGAGTAAAGAGGACTGCCGCGGCATGCGACACCGTGATTTTCCTAAAGGACGGCAGGTACTTTGACAACGTGATTTCCACGCTGGGCGAGGCTGGATTTCCCGACGACGCGTCTCTTGCCATAGCGCAGGACGTAGACTCGAAAGGCGAGATCCTTGAAATGACGACGCTTGCAGAGCAGCGCGGCAGGAAAGGGCCGACGGAGAAATACTTCTCGATAATGGTGGCAAAGAAAAATGCAAGAAAGTAAGACTGTGTATTTCGTCGGCTCGGGGCCGGGCGACCCGGAGCTCATCACGCTCAAGGCAAAAAAACTCGTCGAGCAGGCAGACGTCATCATCTATTCCGGCTCGCTTTTCAACCCAAAGAACTTGGAATACGCCCGCAAGGACGCCGAGTTGCACGATGCGGCTCTGATTGACAGGGAGAAAATCTACCAGATACTCCGCGACAGCGCCCTTGAAGGCAGGCTTGCAATCAGGTTCCACGACGGCGATCCCGCGCTCTTTAGCACCATCCGGGAGCAGATAGACAAGCTTGAGGCAGACGGCATCACGTGCAAGGTGGTGCCCGGGGTGACTGCAATCCTCGGCGCGGCCGCAGACCTAAAGCTGGAGGTGACGCTTCCAGGCATCACGCAGACTTTGATAATAACGAGGGCGGAGCTCCGCACGCCGGTGCCCGAACGCGAGGCCATATCAGAGCTTGCCAAGCACGGCGCCACGATGGCGTTCTACTTGAGCGTGCACCTGATAGGCGACGTAGTAAAAGAACTGCTGAAAGGCGGCGTGTACACCGAGCAGACGCCGGCGGCAGTCGTGTACCGGGCGACGTGGGAGGACGAAAAGATAATCAAGGGCACTCTTTCCGACATTGCCGAAAAGACGAAAAAGGAAAAGATAATCAAGACCGCGCTGATCATCGTAGGCGACGTGATTGCGCCCAGGAAATACGAGCACGCCAAGGTGTACGACGCCGGCTTTACCCACGGCTACAGAAAGGCAGAAAAGTGAAAGATGTAGGCAGACGTTTCTGCCATAATAATAACGAGTGAAAAGTGATCCCGGCAGCTAGAAATGCTGTGTCGTCTCTGGAATAAATTGAAAAAGGAAAAAGAGAGGAGGGTTTTAGGCCTTTTTCGCCCATGCAGTCACGGTTATGGTGCTTATTGCTGCGCCAGCCCCGCCGCAGACCATGGCCATGATGATGCTCTGGTCCAGCATAGGCCATATGGCCTTGAGGTACTGCCCCACCGCAGGGGTTGCGAGGTAGGCCATGAAGCCTATCGCAAAGCCAACGGCCGCAAATATCCCTATGATGCCTGCTCTTGAAGCCATCATGCTCACCTACTATTGCTGGTGTCCCTCCGCGGACACTCTCGCGCTTCCGACAGGAATAGAGGGGAACTTGTCCGTCACCCTCTGCTCCGCGACGGCAGACGCTTCCATCATTATCTGGTCTATGTCGCCTCCTGAACCTTGGTTTATCTCGACTCCCATGCCGCTTCCCTGCAGCGAGTCCATCATGATGCCGCTGAGCAGGTTCTGCATGTTGCCAATCTCGGTGTCCGCGCCTGGCATGAACCGTGTGAGCCCTGACTTTAGGCCCTTTATTGAGGCCATCGCCGGGCCAAGTGCCACCATCGCGTCTCCAAGGTCGTGCACAGTGGACAGTCTCATCTGCACCTGCTCGATTGCCATCTTGGCGTTTCCAAGAGTCTTTGAGATCTTGCGCACCTCTGCAAGCTCGTTTGAGAGGACCTTTGCAGTGTCAGCGTCGTGCCTCTGCATCGCGTCCACCACCCTCCTGAACAGTGAGGCGTCCCTCTCGTTCATCTTGGTGATCATTGTGTCTAATTTTGATGTCTGCAGCTGAAGCTTGTTTACAGCCGTCTCGATCCTCGGTTTCAGCGGTCCCTGAGGTCTCAGGGTCTCCCTCAGTTTATCGCTGGCCGAAGCCTTGCTTTGATTGCTCCAGTTCTTGTCGAAGCCAGTCATGGATTGCCATGCTGTTTTTCGTTTTTAATTTCGGGTGTATAATCCGGTAAACCGGCAGGTCAGCTAGCAAGCAGCGTTGTTGAGACGCATGTGTTATAGAGGAAAAATGCAGTCAAAAACTACATTTTTGCACTAGGAACATCGCAAAAAAGGGGCAATGACGCGCTCACGGGAGCGGGTTTATCTCCCGGATTGTAAAGTTGGAGAAGCCCATCGTCGCAAACTCGCTTCTTATGTAGACCGAAAGCATCGGCTTTTTCGACTCGCTGCTGGCGTCTACGTACGAGTGTATGAGCTGCAGCGCGGGGTCCACGAGGGATTTGCACGGCTTCATGCCGACCCCAAAGTTTGTGCCGTCGTCCACGAACTCGGTCATGTTCTCCCATTTGCCGCCGTTTGCGCCGAAAGTCATGTCCCGGTACAGCTCCAGCTTTACCTTGGTGTCGTTGTCCATGTTGCGCAGGACGTACTTTATGCCCACCCATGTGTCCTTTGGAAGCTCGCTCCAAGGTTGTTTGGGCGCCACCTCGGTGTAGCCATTTGGCAGGTGGTGGGCTATTTCTTTGACAAACGCCCACTTGCCATTGTCCAGCGCCACGCCTCCGTAGCCCCTGTCGTCGCAGAGGTTGATGTTTTCGTCGGCGTTCGTACCGTGGTTGGTCCGTGCAAACAGCTCCGGCCCGGAATAGTCCACAAGCTGCGTCTCGTTCACCCTCTTTACGTACACCGTTATCTCTAGGTTCTCCGACCACTGCCTCACGTTGGCAGGGTCGTGCACGTACATCCTGGTATAGTTGCCCGAAGCAGTCAGCGTGCCCGTGCCGTCGACGGTGTAGGTGCTCTCGCCATGGTCCGTGTCAAACCAGCTGTCGTCAGGGTCGACTTCGTTGCCTATTGTCCGTGGATTGCCATTGTCCCAGCTTGACGACCATTCCAGCCCGCCGGCGGCTGTGGGGTAAAGCTCGGCGACGCCAAACTTGTCTGTTGTTATTGCTGGGGGTGATGATAATGAAGGCGAGGTGGGTGGAGAAGGGTTTGCCACAGGCGCGGCGGTCATCTGACTTGGCACCTCGGAAACCTGTATTGGCATGACGTACCACTGGCGGCTTCCATCGTCGTCAATCACGCGCGCCAGTATTTCATGGATTCCTGGCTGCAGCATGCGGTAGTAGTATGTCCATGCCGACCAGTCGCCGGGCGAGGCGGGCTTTGCAGGCTCGTACGGGGTGTTTTCCGTCCTGACTTCGACGAGCTTTATCTTGCTGCTATCATTATTGTTGCCATAAGAGCCCGACGATGACGCCTGGCCGTTTATTATTATCGCCATGTCAGATGCGGCAAGGCCGCTCTTGTCGCCTGTAGACGGATCTATTGTTATCGAAGGCGCGGTTTTGTCTTCTTGTAACGCAGAAGCGGTACCTGCAGAAAGAAAAGGCAATGCAAGCAGCATTGCAGACAGGGCGGCAGCAAAAACGTGCCGCTTGTGGGTGTCATTGGGGCCTAGCCCGATTATTTGGCCGACGGTGCCGGATCGGCGGCCTGTTGCTCTGCTTCTAGAATGTCTCGGTGGGTTTTCTCTTCCCCTGTTTTTGCGGCCCATATGCTCTCTGCGTTCCGATTGCCGGATACATGTAATGTATATCAATGAACACGTCAACGGCGCATGAAATACCGGAACTTTTCGCCACGCTCTGCGAATGCGGGCAGGACTGTCTCATTCTTGCGCAAACGGCGGATGCCGCGCCCATCTGGGCGGAGGGATTCGGCGGGCCTCTTCTTCTTTTTTGCGTCAGAGCGGCAGGCGCATTACTTCCTTGGTGGCCACAGAGCCCCACGCGCCCATGCCGCGGCTATTGCCCGGCTCGGCAGGACCGGTTATGACGCTCACCATGATCTCCTTTGCCGCCATCGGCGGCCACAGCATGGCGACGTACTCGCCGGTGTTGCCGGCCTTGTCCAAGGACGCCATCTCGGCGTTCTTGAAACCCGCGGCCGCCAGCTTTGCCTTCACCGGCTCTGCCAAGTTGCGCTGGCCGTGCACAATCACATAGACCTTTTTAGTGCCATCTATCTGAGACATGGCTCTGAATCGTGGTTAGGACTATAAACGTGTTAGTGTCCCGGTCAGGAGTCGTGATAGTAGCCGACTCGCACATGGCAATGGTGCTCCCAGACGACGTTTCAGAGCGCATCTCCGAGTTTGTCGCAGGCAGGAGGGGCTTCCCGTTCATCGAAAAGGGCGAGCTTGCGTGCGTCATGTACCTGTACGGCAGGTCGGCCGGCGTCAGGCATGAAGAGGAGGTTGCCGAGGCGGCGGGGCTTGCCCAGCGTACGGCAAGGCAGGTGTCAATTGATATAGACAGTTACCTCAACAGCTCTGCAGGCAAGCTCGACTCTGAATACATCAGGAGCAAGTACCTAAACCGCGGACTCCAGCTTGCGGTGGAGAAAAAGAGCGGTGCAGGCAGGCTCGCAGGCGATCCGGCAATCATCTCTGACTGCTTTGCGCAGCACGTCGCATTCTACCGGCAGGACTACTTCTTTGTCCTGTACGGGCCGCTGAAGGAGGGCGAGCTGACGGCCGACATCCGGGGCTCACTTCTGGGCAGGATGGTGATGGTATGCTACAACAGGAAAAGCGAACAGGAGCTTGGCTCACACCCGCTGATACCGGTGTATGTGTGGTTCAAGGGACGGACGCAGCAGCAAAGTAGCAATATATAGCGAAAGTGCGTTTTTGCGCGTGTTGCAGGAAGAAGGGCCTCGCGCTCCGGTGGTCAGGTTCTCCGAGTTTCTCGGCATGGGCTATTTCGGAGACGAGCGGCAGGACGTTGTGGCGCCGATATTTGACTCGCGGCACAACGCCGAGAAGGGCTGGTCGAGGGTCATGGAGATGCACGGCGATTTGCCGGTGTTTCACGCGGCGTTCGTAGAGCATTCTGCCAAGTACGAGTTCATCGCATACCCGCTTTCCATGAACCCGGCGCAGATAAACTATGTCATCTACAGGTCGTTTTCAAGCCTCGCGTCCCTGCACAAGTTCAAAGAGACGCACGACGGGCGCACGTACATCAAGTTCGGCTGGCAGGACATAACCAAGCCGCAAAAGTTTGACGTGCTTGCGCAGTACGCGTTCGTAGACGCAGTCGAGTTTCTGGCGGTGCAGGACGTCAAGCCGGGGACGATGATTGACAGGATAAGGAAAAACGATCTTTAGCTGTTCAGGGCAGTAGGAGAATTATAATGAATAATGCTGCTGCCGCAAATAGGCAAGCTGGCAGGACGGATGTTGAGAAACTTTAGCAGCCCTGCCCCGGCATCCTGGCTTGGGCCGAAGCCGGGATAGTAGCTTATCCGGTTGTTTGGAAGGAGCCTGCCTGCGTCATCGTGCCAGGTGCCATGTATTGCAAGGTGCCTTCCTTCGTGGTATATCGTGGCCGCCCACACAGGCGAGAACGCCGTATTTTCAGAGACGTTTGCCCAGCCGTCTACCGCGCTTGCGCGGTCGGCTCCAAAGCGCATGGAAATGTAATCCGTAAACTGCTTTTCAAGCGATTGCTGGTACACAAAGATGTAAAGCTCTTCGATATTTCCCGCCTTTTCCTGTGCGGCCTTGCGAAGCGCAGGCACCGTCACCTGCTCTATGTACTGGAAGGTGTTTGCATCTTTTTTGACCAGCCCATCAAAGCATGTCACATCATAATCCTTTGGAAAATATTGCTTGTTGCCTTCAAGGTCTGGAAGCAGCATCCCCTTTTTTATCAGCTCTGCAGAACACCCTGTGTCATCAGTGACCACGAAAACGTTCATGTGCTGCTCGGGAGCTCTGCAAGCATATGCAGCTGGCAGATTATTGATGACAATAATAATTGCAGCAACCACGCTGGCCAGCGTTGTCGTGATTGCCCTTGCGTACACAAAACATAGTTCCAGTCCTGCATACAAAAGAAACTGGACTTGATCTGCAACAATATGTGAGAAGAATTCCCTATGATAATGCTCTAGGTGAAATTATGTATGCATATTTGGCACATCATCGAGATCTCTCTCTTCTAGTCGAACCCGCCGTCAAGCCTTGTAAATGAAGAGAAGGGTTAGGCCCGCCCAGCTGAAGCGTGAATGTTTTTGCTGGGCGGGAGGTGATTTGAGACTTGCTGGTAGATGCCAATATGCCAGACTTCCTGGAAATTAGGCAAGCCTAATTAGGTT